>NZ_JBFWIJ010000015.1:0-71695 GCF_050256055.1 Sphaerochaeta sp.
TTCCATCAGCCAGCTCTACAAGCCGACCAGCGGAAGCGTCGTATTCAATGGTGTTGAATTGACCACGGCTGACTACAAGACGATGCTGTTGGCCAGACGGGATATGCAGATGATCTTCCAGGACCCGTATGCTTCCCTTGATCCCCGTATGACCGTCCGTTCGATCATCGCTGAACCGTTGGTGATCTACAACAATCGCCATCTTTTGGAAACCCCATTGTCTGTGATGGAAATCGAAAAACAAGTGGAAGAGCTCATGGAACGGGTCGGACTGAACAAGGCGTTCAAGAACCGGTATCCGCATGAGTTCAGCGGTGGACAGAGACAGAGAATCGGGATCGCCAGAGCCTTGGCCTTGAATCCGAAAATCATTCTCGCTGATGAACCGGTATCGGCCTTGGATGTTTCCATCCAGTCGCAGATCTTGAATCTCCTGGATGATCTGCAGAAGGAATTCGGCCTGACTTACATCTTCATTGCGCACGACCTGGCGGTCATCCAGCACATTTCCACCCGTGTAGCGGTCATGTATCTGGGAAAAATCGTAGAGATCAGCAACGCGGTGAAATTGTATGACAACCCTTTGCACCCCTATACGACGGCACTGCTCAGTGCGGCACCAATCCCCGATCCGAAAGTGGAGCGGGAACGACAGCGTATCATCCTTACCGGCGACGTGCCGTCCCCGGACAAGGAACGCAACGGCTGTTATTTCTATGACCGCTGTCCGAAGAAGATGCCTTGGTGTTCCTGCCATCTGCCTCCGATGTTCGAGATGGAGGCCGACCATCAAGTGGCCTGCTGGCTGTATGACAAACAGGATTACAGCAAGATTACGATGGAACAAGCCCAAGCGGATGCGGCAAAGAAAGCAAACACATGACAAGTCAGCCACCCAAGCGATTGGGTGGCTGTTTTCATTTTACAGATCCTTGTAGGAAACGTTCAGATCCATATCCCGCGGTCGATCGACATAGAGAGGAAGTCCGCTTACCGCCCCGATGGCCTGCATAGCCGATTCGGTTCTGCCGCCGGAGGTTTTTTCGGCGATGATCTCGATGGTTTTCAGCTGGTCGTCAGTCAGACGGAGACTGAATACGATCATTGCGCGGAATTTGCGTTTGGTGGGTTTCGCGTCGTTTTCTCTACGGCCCCGGACGAAATGTGTCAGCTCCAGCCGTTCAACTTCATCAAAGGCATACTGTTCACGCTTGCACATCCAGGCGAAGCCATACGTGCTGGTCACCGTATTCATCTCAGTGTCGAAATCCCAGCTGTCTCGATACACAGCTCCTGCCAGTGACAACAAGAACAACAGGACAATGTGGATCATACTGAGAATTGGAACCCCTTCCGAAGCATTCAATGCCAAGCCCCAAAACAAGAACAGGGCAAACAGCGCACAGATTATATGGAACGAACGGGTCACTGCGTAGGAGATCCCGTGTGTATGGATATAGGTTGTATGTCGTACCATGCTTACCTCGCCATACCAGTATACTATAGGAGACGGGAAAGGTCATGCCATCACCCCTTGACCCAAGATATGCATTGTATGCATAGAATGAGCAATTTGTATGCATTCCAGGCGACATTTGCTGTAAACCCATTTGCGTTTTCTCTTGATTCATGGTTTAATGTGATTTAAGCTAAGTTGAACGTTTACACTTAGATTTACAAGGAGATATGTCTATGAAGAAATTTCTGGCTATCATGCTTTGCGTCCTGCTGGTAAGCGGCCTCTTTATTTCCTGTGGAAAGAAAGAAGCTCCTGCTCCGGCCGCAACTACGACGCCGGCTCCCGCAGCTCCCGCTCCGGCCGCTCCGGCTCCCGCTCCTGCTGTTGCTGCTACCCCCGCTCCGGCTCCGGCTCCGGCTCCCGCAGCTCCTGCCCCGGCTCCCGCAGCTCCCGCCAAGGCAGAAACCGTGTTCCGCATCACCAATGGTGCTGAGCCCGAATCTCTGGACCCCGCTCTCATCCAGGGTGTTCCCGAGCATAGAATTTTCGAAGCTCTCTTCGAAGGCTTGGTAGCCAACGATCCCAAGACTGCTCTTGCGGTCCCCGGCGTTGCTGAAAGCTGGACCGCCAATGCTGATGGAACCCAGTATACCTTCAAGCTTCGTAAGAACGCAGTCTGGTCTGATGGTGTTCCCATCACCGCCCAGGATGTCGTGTACAGCTGGCTGAGAGAACTCGATCCCGCTACTGCCGGACCGTACGCATGGTTCCCCTGCATGTTCCTCAAAGGCGCATCTGAGTTCAATGCCGGAAAAGCCGGCCCTGAGGCTGTCGGTATTCGCGCTCTTGATGACTACACCTTCCAGATGGACCTCATTGGACCTCTGCCGTACGCCGTCGATGCTCTTACCCACTACAGTTTCGCAATCGTTCCGAAGCACACCATCGAGAAGTACGGTTCTGCTTGGACCGATCCCGCCAACTTCGTAGGCAACGGCCCGTTCGTACTTACCGACCGTGTTGCACAGACCTCCCTTACCGTATCCAAGAACGACAAATACTGGGACAAGGACAACGTAAAGCTTGACAAGGTCATCTTCTACTCCTCCGACAGCGATACCACCAACTACAACATGTACCTCAATGGTGAGATTGACTGGGCAACCAACGTTCCCCCAGATCAGCTGACCGCTGCTTCCATGCGTGACGACTTCCAGTCTGCTCCGCAGCTTTCCACCTACTACTATGTCTTCCAGACTCAGAAAGCCCCGATGAACAACCCGCTTGTCCGTCAGGCTCTCGCTTTGGCGGTTGACCGCCAGGCTCTGGTCGACGGCGTAACCAAGGCTGGACAGATTCCTGCCTGGGGCATCGTGCCTCCGATGGCTGGCTATGACGCCCTTCCGTTCCCGTATGACAACATGGACGACGCAATCGCCGCTGCTCAGGATTTGCTTGCTCAGGCTGGCTATCCCAATGGCGCCGGATTCCCGACCGTCTCCATCCTGTACAACACGAACGAAGGTCACAAGCAGATTGCTGAGTTCATCCAGCAGGAATGGAAGAACAACCTCGGCATCAACGTAGTGCTTGAGAACCAGGAATGGCAGACCTACCTCTCCAACCGTAACCAGGGCAACTTCCAGGTCGCTCGCGCCGGATGGGTTGGTGACTACCAGGATCCGAACACCTTCCTCGACATGTTCATCACCGGCGCCGGTATGAACGGCGGAAAGTACAGCAATGATGTCTATGATGTCTTGATCAACGAAGCAGCAAGAATGCCCGCAGGGGCCGACCGCTACGGCGTGTTGAGAACTGCTGAGGACATCATGATCAACCAGGATGAAGCTGTCATGCCTCTCTACTACTACGTAACGATCAACATGATCGATACCAACAAGTGGGGCGGTTGGCACACCAACACCATGGACTACCATCCGGTCAAGGACATCTACCTCAAGTAGTTTGTACCGATCAAACGTTCCGATCCCCAGGCTTGTCCTGGGGATCTTCTTTTTGCTGGACTGAACGGTTCAGGTTCGCTATAGTTTTACCGAAGCACAAAGGAGTCAACGATGAAGCGATATGATTTACGAAGTGATACGATTACAAAGCCGACTGATGCCATGCGCAAGGCTATGGCTGACGCTGAGGTAGGAGATGATGTATATCGGGAAGATCCTACGACCAATAGATTGGAACACTATGCCGCCGAGTTGACCGGCAAGGAAAAGGCATTGTTTGTATCATCGGGAAGCATGGGCAATTTGATCAGCCTGTATATAAACGGAGGCAGGAGCAATGAAGTGCTCACTGCAGCCAACAGCCATATCATTCAGCATGAAATCGGATCAGTCGCTGCCATAGCGGGAGTGCTCCCCATCGCCATAGACGCTCCCAGAGGCGTGCTCAGTGCAACCGATTTCGCGGGTAAGGTAAAATCAGGTGCATACGACATGGCCACCACCACTCTCATAGAGGTGGAGAACACCATCGGGGGATATTGCTATCCATTGGAGAATCTGGAAGGGATCAGGGATTTCGCTTCTACCCACGACCTGAAGGTGCACATGGATGGAGCAAGGGTTTTCAATGCACAGGTTGCAACCGGCATACCGGTCAAAACCTATGCAAAATATGTCGATACGCTCACATTCTGTCTGTCAAAAGGTCTGGGGGCACCGGTGGGAAGCATGCTTTGCGGTGATGCAGCCTTCATCAACAAGGCTTTGACCGTCCGCAAGATGCTCGGAGGCGGTATGCGTCAGACCGGAATCCTCGCAGCGGCAGGGTTGTATGCACTTGAACGTCAGGTGAACCGGCTTTCAGAGGACCATGAACATGCCAAAGCCATCGCCAAGACCTTGGCGAAAACCGGTTGGGCTGATGTGGACATGGACGGGGTGCAGACCAACATCCTCTTTTTTACCGTCCCTTCCCTGGGTGCCCAGGAAGTGGTTCGGCAACTTGCTTCCAAAGGCGTCCTGGCCAACACCGAAGGACAGAACATCCGATTGGTCACCAACCTCGATCTCAACGATGAGGATACGGATGCAGTGTGCAGGATCCTTGCTTCGTTTGAACCAGAGGGACTTGCATGAGAACCACCCTATTCTGTTTTACCGGTACGGGAAACAGCTACTATATAGCCAAACGGCTTGCAGAGGAACTGGGGGATAGTGAGGTGCGCATGATCCCCTCCCTGATGGATGGGCAACCCATCGAGATGACCGAGCAAGTGGGATTCGTGTTTCCGGTCTACAAAGGATTCCCACCGAATCTTGTATCGCATTTCATCCAGGAAATCTTTGCAAAACAGGATTTGAGCCCGATTAAATACCTCTTTTTGGTGTCGACCCGCTACAAATTCGGGGCGTATACGTTCCAAGCCATGGAAACGTTGCTTCGTGAGGCCGGGGCGTTGGTCAGTTATGCCAACCATTTGACGATGCCAGACGGGTATGTCAAGTTATTGGCAGCCCCCTCCGAACAGAAGGTGGATGAACTGTATGGCAAAGCCGAGACAAAACTCAAGGGTATTGCTTTGGATATCAAGGCTGAGAAATTGCGCCTCCCCCTGCGCCCTCCCTTCTCCCGGCTGGCCATCAACCATTTCATGCTGCCGATCCATCGTGCGTTCATGGATGGCGCTCTAGACTTTAGGGTCACCGATGCCTGTACCTCTTGCGGGCTGTGCTACCGGATGTGCCCATCCGACAATATCGAGATGCAGGAAGGAAAACCGAGCTTCGACCGGGCATGTACCGGTTGCCTCGGATGCTATCACCGCTGCCCTGCCCAAGCCATCGAATTCACCTACCGTGTCAAGCCGGGGCGCTACCCCAATACACGTTCAACCTATCATATGGAGTATAGAACCTGATGCATTACGATTTTGATCAGGAGGTCGATCGTCGGGCCTCCCTCTCAGTGAAATGGAATCCTTCTGCGATCAAGAATATCTGTGGCAATCCGGAAGCTCAACCCTTCTGGGTCGCTGACATGGACTTTACTGTAGCTGATGAAGTGGCCCAGCAAGCCCGGACGCTCGCCGAGCATGCTGTATTCGGCTACCCGTTCGCCCCCAACCAACGGCAAATTTTCTGTGGATGGGCCGAACGCAGGCACAACCTCATGCTCTCACCAAAAGAGGTCGTCATCAGTCAGGGAGTGCTGAGCAGTATTGCCATCCTCACCGAACTGCTTACCAAGGAAGGAGACGGGATCATCATTCCGCTGCCGGCCTATCAACCCTTTGTCAGGATTGTGAACCAATTGCATCGTACCCTGATCCCTTGGCCGCTTGCCTATGACCCGGTTGCCCATCAATTCCAACTCGATTGGGAAACTCTTGAAGAATGTGCTCAAAAGGCCAAGTTGCTTGTATTCTGTTCACCGCACAATCCGAGCGGACTCTCATTCTCCAAGGAAGACCTCACAAGACTATGCACGATCGCCAAAGCGCATCAGATTCCACTCATCAGTGACGAAATCCATGCCGATTTGAGCTTCGTCGATCACCACAGCCTGCTGGAGACAGCCAGGGAAACAGGAGCCGACGCAGTGGTCTGCATGGCCCCATCAAAAACCTTCAACATGGCGGGTGAACATTACTCGGTTACCCTGTTCACCGATGAGGCACTAAGGAACGCCTTCAAAAGCCGCCTCGGCCAGCTTTTCATCGCTGAGAATTCCACCTTCGCCATCACCTTGGCCCAAACCTGTTACCAACATGGTGATCTCTGGTTGAAGGATTTGTTGGCTTATCTGCAGGGGAACACACAACTCATTGAGGAGTATCTGACCGAATATCTCCCTTCACTCGTGTTCATCCGCCCCAAGGCTTCCTTCATCGGGCTGTTTGACTGCAGCGCCATTCTGGATTTGGTGGAACGGGATGAACAGGCGCACCCAGAGTTGTATGACCCCTCACAGAGTCCTTCGGGCGGACTACTCTCCCGCTTCTTCGGCCAACGAGCCGGTCTTGCCATGAACGATGGGACTTGGTTTGGCGGCGATGCCTACCGCAACTTTGTACGGTTCAATTATGGAACGCAACGTTGTCATGTACGAGAGGCGCTGGACAAGATTGCACAAGCAGTGCAATTTCTTGAACAGACCTACGCCAACTGAAGTGCCAATGCGGCGGCCAAATGCGTGACGGCTTCCTGATTCGGGTGCAGAAACCCATCATCGAAGCTCTCACGCAGGGAAACCGTTCGTCCATCAATGACTTGTACCTGGGCAAATGACTGTGCGGTGCTTGTGATCGCTTCGGTCAATTCGGAAAACGTCCCCGCTTGCCGCCTTTGTCCTGCGTCGGAACGCCACAAGGGCGTAAGCACTACAACCGGGCAATCTTGATACAGGTCAGAGATTCTGTCCAAAACGCGACACAGTTGATCCTTTACGGCTTCCAGGCTGGGTCGGATCATCCAGTCATTGGTGCCGAAATGCATCAGAATCGTACGAACCGGTGAGCCGCCGGTCCACGGCTGGACCAAATCGGGATTGAGCAACGTCCCGCTCAATCCCTGATTCACCACCTCTCTGTGCAACAGGGCACTCAGCTGTGTGCACAGCGATTGCGAAGGATGATGAATCCCCACTCCTTGGATGATGGAATCACCGAGACACAACAAGGTGTTCCCATATTTGGGAACCGGAGCCACCTGTCCTTCGATGCGGACAGTCATCTGATGATGGAGGGGAAGGTGCAAAGCGATTGCCTGCCCCGACTTGAAGCTGATCAACTTGGTCTGCAACGGCAGGAAGAGCATCTCTCCCCCATCAATCTCAAGATCGATCGTTTCAAAGAGATCCAAGGGCTTTCCATAAAGAGAAGCAAGATCGAGCACCTGCTGACCCGGCTTGGGGAGCAAGGATTGCGAAACTCGTTTGAGCAATATGCTTCCATCACTGAGCGCAGTAAAACGAAGACAGATTGATGCACTGGTTCTTGCCATCGCGCGATACAGGGGATGGGTGGTAAATACACGCTCATCGCTGAGGCTGAAACGAGTGGGATGCATATATCCGTCGCTTTCTACCCGAACCGCATATGCGTTGTGCGACAGTGCAAGAAATGACGTTTCCTTAGAGATCCAAGAGCGTTCGCTTACCATACACCTCTTCCCAGTTGGCGGAGAAATCATGCACCGCCTTGGTGATGGACGGCATCGCCAGACCGGTCGCAAGCAGGGAATAGGGAACCGTACAGCAACTGGCTCCATTGGCATAGGCTGTGGTAATCTCGCTGATGTTCTTGAAGCTGGCAGCCAATACCTGGCAGTTGCCGCTGTTTGCCCAGAGCAAGGAACTCAATTCCTTGATGACCTTGGCGGCATCAATGTCGATGTTCAGCATCCGGTTGTAATAGACGGCAAGGTACCGGGCACCACTGAGCATCGCCAGCATGCCCTGCAAGGTGGTGTATATGGCGGTGGCCGTGACGTTGACACCTCGTTCAGAAAGGATGCGTATGGCTTGGAGCCCCGCCTCCGTGACCGGAATTTTGATATACGTGGTGCTTCCCAGCTTATCAAGGATTTTCTCGGCCTCGGCTAGAATGCCTTGGGTGTCCTGAGCGATGACCTGCACATGAAGGCTGCGCTCCTCGCCGATGAGCTCACGTATCTTGTGCATGTGGGCGAAGAATTCGACTCCACCCTCCGCTTTGATGATCGAAGGATTGCTGGTCACCCCACTGATGGGATAGATGGCAAGGCCTTTCTCGATTTCCTGCAAATTGGCTGTATCAAGCATGAGTTCCATAGGTTACCTCGCTCCTGTATCATGCCACAAACGCAAGCGGAGGGGAAGCAGGCTCAAGGCTGTAGTTGCATTCGGTATGCAGTGGGGGTGCATCCATATGCCCGTTTGAAGAGATTGTAGAACCGATGGATTGATCCGAATCCACAGGCTTCACGGACGGAATCCACACTCAGCTCGCTTTGCATGAGCATCAAGCAGGCTTGCTCGAGTTTCTCATGGGTGATTTCCTCCCAGATCGACCGATTGCGGTACTTTCGGAAACGCATTTCCAAAGCTCTACGGCAAATGCCCGCTTGATCGGCAACATCCTTGGCACACAAACCCCTGACCGCTTCAGCCTTGATGAGCCGGAGCGCCTGGGCTATATGCTCATCCTCATACTGGGCGAACAGGGTACTTTCCCGTTCGGTAACCTTTCCCGGGGCGATCCGTTGGATGTGTATACCGCTGATTTTGGAACTGAGTATGGCATCGAGCATCGCCGATGCCTGATAGCCGATCTGCCGGCAATCGGGCTGGATGCTGGAAATGGAAGGACTGGCCAGTTCGCACAACAATGTCTCATTGTCCACCCCAAGCACCATCACCTGCTCAGGTATCTTGATGGCCAGACGTTGGCAGGCCAATTCCACTTTCATGGCAGACAAATCGTTGCAACAGAAAATGGAAACCGGTTTTTTTAGCCCAGCCAGCCATGCTTCCAATTCCTCTGACCGCTCATACAGCTGACGCCACCAAGCCAGCGGCCGTGAAAAGGATTCGACCTGGTCGGCCCTGATGCTGGTACTGCTTAAAAAGCCGATGAACCGCTCACGCGCCCAGTGAACCTGGTCAACCCCACACCATGCCATCTGCTTGCTTCCCAAATCCTTCAGATACGATCCTGCACTCACTCCGGTCTGATAGTCATCGTTACGAACCTGGCAGAACAGTTTCAGCGAGGAGGAACCGGCAATATCCACTACGGGAATCCCCAAGGAAGCGTAGAACAACGCCTGTTCATCATCCTCGATACGAGCGATCAAGGCATCGCAGCTGCTCAGTTCCTCCATATCCAGCGAGAAAAACCAAGGGCCTTGCCCGCGTACCTGCCAGTCGCTCTTCTTGCGGGCGTATTGGACTACTCCCGCGGCGACTGCCATATCATAGCTATCCTGGAATCTGAGTTTTAATCCGATCTGAATCATGGAGGCAGTATATCACAAAATGCGCAAAACGATAGTATTTATTCGCATATCAAGCATTGCAGGTTTTCTGATACCTCGTATGCTGTACTCAAGAGGAGAGAATGCAATGCAACCTGAAACCATTACTATTACAAGTACACAGGCAAAGTTGCCGGTCATTGGAGTAGGGACGTTCGGTTCCGATCATGTAAGCAGTGAAGAGATGGCCCACTCTGTTGAATTGGCGCTGCAGATCGGGTATCGGAACATCGACTGCGCAAGCGTCTATGGAAATGAACGTGAAATCGGAAACGTATTGAAAAACTGCGGAATCGGCCGCAGTGACCTATGGATTACCAGCAAAGTCTGGAATGACAGCCATGGACGAAAACGCGTCAAGGAATCTGTCAAACGATCCCTCAAGGATCTCCAACTTGACTATCTGGATCTATATCTGGTGCACTGGCCCTTCCCGAATTACCACCCGCCGATGTGTGATGTATCCAGCCGCAGTCCGGATGCAAGGCCGTATATCCATGAAGAGTATATGGAAACTTGGTCGGCTATGGAGGATTTGGTGCGCGACGGCTTGGTCCGCCACATCGGGACCAGCAATATGAGCAAGGCGAAGCTGCAGCTGGTACTTGCTTCTTGTTCGATCAGACCGACCGTGAATGAGATGGAACTTCATCCGTGTTTCCAGCAGCCGCAGTTGCTCTCCTTCGTTACGGAGCAGGGAATCATTCCCATCGGGTACAGCCCGCTGGGCAGTCCCCATCGTCCGGAACGTGATATGACGAATGAGGATGTGGTAGACATGGAGCACCCGCTCGTCGTCGAACTTGCCAAGAAACACAATTGTCATCCCGCTGCCATCTGCCTGAAGTGGGCCCGGGGGAACGGCATCGTGCCGATCCCGCAATCCACGAAAGAGCGGAATCTGCGCAGCAATTTCGAAAGCATACAGAATGACCCGCTTACCGATGAGGAACTTGCATTGCTCAGAGAGGCCGATTGCAACAACCGGTTGATCAAAGGACAGGTATTCCTCTGGGAGGAAGCCGAGTCATGGCACGATCTATGGGACGAAAACGGGACCATTGCCTGTCCCGATCGCTATAAGAACTAGGAGGAATAAGATGGAACAACGCATGATGAAGGGAGCAAAGCTTCCCGGCAACAGCACCGTTGCCTTCTCAACGTTTCCCATCCCCAAGCCGGGGCATGGGCAGGTATTGGTCAAGATGAAGTGCTCCACCATCTGTGGAAGCGACATCCGGGCGATCTATCGTGAACATCTGGGCAAGGGACCGGAAGGGTATCAGAATGTTATCGCCGGTCACGAACCCTGCGGCCAGATCGTCGAGGAAGGCCAGGGTCTGAAGCGTTTCAAGAAAGGGGACCGGGTCATCGTCTACCATATCAGCGGCTGTGGAGTATGCCATGAATGCCGCCAGGGGTTTATGATCAGCTGCACCAGCGACCAGCGGGCCGCCTACGGGTGGCAGCGGGATGGCGGCATGGCCGAATATATACTCTGCGACGAGAAGGATCTGGTATTGCTTCCCGATGAATTGACCTACGCTGACGGCGCCCAGGTCGCCTGTGGATTCGGTACGGTGTATGAAGCCATCGAAAAGGTGGGAGTAAGCGGCAACGATGCGGTGCTGGTCGTAGGGCTTGGTCCGGTCGGTCTGGCGGCCCTGATGCTTGCAAAGGCTATGGGTGCGAATTGCCTGATCGGCATTGAAAGCCAGAGTGCCCGCATTGAGTTGGCAAAGAAACTCGGTTTGGTCGATCATGTATTCACCCCCAGTGAAGACAACGTCGCCCAAATCAAGGCGGTTACCGGCGGTCACGGCGTTGAACGAGCCTTCGACTGTTCAGCCAGCGACCCTGGGCGGGAGACAGCCATCAAGGCAACCCGCAAATGGGGCAAGATTGCATTTGTCGGTGAAGGAGGTACGGTTCACTTCCATCCCAGCGAGGATTTGTTGCACGACCAGAAAACCATCTATGGAAGCTGGGTTACCAGCATTTGGAAAATGGAGGATTTGGTGGAACGCCTGGTACGTTGGAACATCCATCCCCAGGATTTGATCACCCACCGCTTCCCCTTGGAGAAAGCCGACGAAGCCTATGCCCTGATGGCCAGCGGAGCCTGTGGAAAGGTTGCCGTATGCTTCGACGAGGAACTTCCTAACTGAAGACTCTGTTGTTTCGGGGAGTGAGGCGCGAGCGGGAAGCTTTGCACTTCTCATCGGTCATCACTCCCCCATTCTCTTCCATTACATGGATGTTCGGTTCAAGGATGATCGTGGAAGGAAAATCCTGTCGATCGCCTTCCAGTCTTTTCACCAATAGCTGGGCAGCTGTTTCCCCTATCATATCCAAGGGTTGGGCGACGGCATAGTGACAGAATTTGAGAAGGGGTGCGTAATACAGATAATCGAAGGTGGAAAAAACCATCCTATTCCGTCTTTCGCGATTCGCCTGGCTGATGAGATAGCTTGTCGCTCCGATATGTACCATATCATTTACGATGAAAAAGGCATCCGGACAGTTTTCCAACTGAAGCGCTTGTTCCATCAAGGTATATCCAGCTTTTTGCGTCATCCCACCCAAAAGAATGAAGTCACGCTCAACCTCAAGATGGTTCTCGCGCATGGCATCAAGATATCCATGCAGGCGCTCCACCGATGTATGTACATGATTGTCCCCCCCAAGGAAGCCGATTCGTTTTCGCCCTTCTCTGATCAAGGCATTGGTAACGTCATAGGCCCCCTTGCGGTTATCGGTAAGCACTACGTCGCAAATGAGCCCTTCGATCTTTCGGTCGAGCATGACCAACGGGGTATGTTCCAAGGCAGGGGAAGCGAAATGATCACCAATGTCACTGACGGGAATGACCAGCAGGGCATCGACATTGCGCTCCAACAGCAGCGACAACTTGCGCCGTTCCTCGGTGACTGAATTCTCCGAACTGCAAAGCAACAAGGCATAGCCGAGCGGGCCGAGCAGTTTTTCCAACTGCTCGACGATCTCGGTGAAAAACGTATTGGAAATCTCAGGCACCATGATGCCGATACTCTTGGTCTCCTTCAGCTTGAGGGAACGAGCTACGGCATTTCGTTGGTAATGTAGCATGGTGACTGCCGAGAGCACCTTTCGTTCGGTTTCGGGATTGACCACCTCAAGCTTGTTCAGCACCCTGCTTACCGTGGCGATGGAGACGCCAGCCAACTTGGCAACGTCCTTGATGGTGGCTGTCTCTCGTTTTCCCATGCCCTATGTTTCCTTCCTAGCTACGGCGTGCATACTTCTTCATATCGAAGTAAACCGCGACTATGATGATAAAGCCTTTTACCAATTGTTGGTAGTAACTGTCGACACCAAGGAAGGACATTCCGTAGTTGATCAAACCCATGGTGAACACACCGACCATCATGCCGCCCACCGAACCGACGCCACCATTCTGGGAGACTCCGCCCACGGTGACCGCCGCGATGGCATCCAGTTCCATGCCGTTGGCTGTCAGGGAGTTGGCAAGACCAAGACGGCTGGCCAACAGGGTTCCGGCGATGCCGTACAACAGTCCGGCATAGAAGTAAACCATCATCAAATCCCGTTCGACATTGATGCCGGACACACGTGCTGCCTGAGCATTACCACCGATCGCATAGAAGTGAGTGCCTTGGCGGGTGTGCCGTAACAACACCCAGACGATGAAGGCAGCAATGACCACATAGATGATGAGGTTGGGAATCGGTCCTACACTTCCCTGGCTGATGTTCTTGAAGTTCTGGTTCAGCGAGCCGACAACCGCCGCCTTGGTATAGATGAGCTGCAGACCTTTGGCTATGGACATGGAGCCGAGGGTGGCGATGAAGGGAGGAAGCTTCCCGTAGGCGATCAAGTATCCGTTGAACAACCCGAACAACCCGCCGGCGGCAGTTGCTGCCAGGATCGGAATGATGATGGGAAAGGTTTGCCCGGCATAGATTGCCGAGGAATAATCAGGATTCTGAGCGAACGAGGCGGCAACACTGGCGGTCAGACAGACCACATATCCGATGGAAAGGTCGATGCCCTTGGTGATGATGATCATCCCGACGCCCAACGCTGCAAAGGATCGCACCGATTCGGCGATCAACAGGTTTCGGATGCTGTTCCATCTCAGTGCGCTCCCTTTGGTAAGGATGGACAGAAGCAGCAACAGACCCACAAAGGTAACCCAGGTGGTGTATTGGCTCGCTAGTTTCTTGCTGTTTGTGAGCAGTTGTTTCGTTTCCATATCTTCCTCTTCGTTACATGAATTTCGTTGCAAGACGCATGATGTTTTCCTGGGTGCATTCCTGCTTGTCCAGAATTCCTGTACAGCGTCCGCTGCACAGGACCATGACCCGATTCGACATACCGATCAGCTCGGGCATTTCGGAGGATACCATGATGACGGCCTTCCCCTGTTCAACCAGTTGGCCCATGATCTGGTAAATCTCGAATTTTGCCCCTACATCAATCCCTCGGGTCGGTTCATCCATGATCAGGATGTCCGGCAGGGTCATAAGCCATCGGCTGATGATCACCTTCTGCTGGTTTCCTCCTGAAAGATTCTGGATGAGGGTTTCCATCGTCGGGGTCTTTGTCCGCAACGCTTCGTTGTAACGCTTTGATTCTTCGTTCAGATGCTTATGCTTCAGCAAATGCAGTTTGTTCAGATATTCGGACAATGAGGCGATCGAGGTATTGGCGCTGATGTTCATCAATGGGAAAATGCCGCTGCCTCGCCTATCCTCGGTGATCATGCCCATTCCATGGTCGATCGCCTTGCGGGGAGTGATGTTGGTCATCTCTTCTCCCTCAATCCAGATCTTCCCGCTTTGTATCGCCCTCACCCCGAACAGGGCTTCCATCAATTCGGTGCGTTGAGCCCCCACCAATCCACCGATTCCCAGGATTTCCCCGCGATGGAGATCGAAACTCACATCCTGGAACGAACGGGGGTTGGGTGAAGTGAGATTCTCCACCTTCAACAGCACTTCCCCGATCGTACTCGCAACGGAAGGGAAGCGGAGGTTGGCATCGCGGCCGACCATCAAGGAAATCAGACGGTCATTGGTCAGTTCTGAGGCAAGATAGCTGCCGATCATCCTTCCATCGCGCATGACACTGACCTCGTCGGCGATAGTGAATATCTCCTCCATCTTGTGCGAAATATAGATGATCGCAACATTTTGCTGCTTCAGTTGTCGGATGATGCGGAACAGATGCTCGACCTCGTTGTCAGTCAGGGAACTGGTGGGTTCGTCCATGACGACGATCGAGGAATTATAGGAGACCGCCTTGGCGATCTCACAAGTCTGCTGCATCGATATGGAGAGCGAGCCGATCCTTCGTTCGGGCTTGATGTCGATGTCAAGCCGTTTCAACAGGACGCTGGTCTCCTCATTCATCTTCTTGTGGTCGATGAGCCCTGTTTTCTTCAAGGGTTCCCGGCCCAAAAAAATATTCTCAGCTACGGAGCGCTCGGGAACATTGGAAAGCTCCTGATGAATCATTGACACCCCGTTTTTCAAGGCATCGTGGGAGTCCTTGAAATGACAGACCTGACCATTGAGCTTGATCGTTCCCCCATCTTCCTTGTAGATACCGAACAAGCACTTCATCAACGTCGATTTGCCCGCTCCATTCTCTCCCATCAGAGCATGTACCGTACCGGGGCGTACCCGTAAGGTAACATCATCCAATGCCCTAACCCCGGGAAATACCTTGGTGATTGATTCCATTTCCAGGGCGAAGGTTGTGTCCATTTGCATCCTCATCTCCTCAGACGGCGTTGGTGAAGTGCCTCCTGCCGGAAATCGGCAGGAGACTGAGATCATTTACATGAATTCCTTGTAGTTGGCTTTGGTAACCGGCTTGAAGGGTACCAGATAGCACTGTTCGATGACTGCCGGGTCATTGGCAGGAGCTTCGCTGATCACCTTGGTTGCAGGAGCAATACCCCAAGCGGTCATGCCGTAGGCGGTTCCCTTGGTTGCCATGGTGTAGGCCAGCTCGAAGGCGGTGCTGCTCTGACCGACGGAGTCTTGCAGAACGGTCGCATAGAGCTTGTTCTGGTCCATGGAGTTCAAAGCATCAGCGGTGGCGTCGATACCGATGACCGGATAGGAAAGGATCGTTCCATCGGAAGGATCGTTGTCGACCAAACCGTTGGTGATCAAGGACTCAACTGCACCAAGTGCCATACCATCGTTCTGTGCAACAACCAAGTTGAACTTTCCGTTGTGTGCGGCAAGCCAGGTGTCCATCTTTTCCTGTGCCTTATCGGGTGACCAGTCGGCGGTGTCCTTGGCAATGAAGTTCACCGTGTATCCAAGGCTCTTGAGGGTGTCGATGAAACCAGCTTCACGACTGATCTGAGCCGGGTGACCAAGCTGTCCTTCCAGATAGAGGATGTTCAGGACCTTGCCGGGTGCCTTTTCAGGGTATTTGGTGAAGTACTCGTCGACAATCTGTGCCTGGTACTGACCAGCAACCAATTCAGGAGAGGAAGCAAGATAGAAATCCTTGCCGACCTTCAGGGCTGCAACGGAAGGCTGGATGTTGGAGAAGGAAGCTCCGCCACCAGCTGCCTTGATCTGCTGGGCCATCTGCTCGGTTGCGCTGGTATCCTGCGGGATGATCACGAAGTACTTGTATCCCTGGGTGATCAAGGTGTTGAGCTGGTCAAGCTGACGGGCCACATCGCCTTGGGCGTCCTGCAGGTTCAATTCCACACCCTTCTCGCTTGCAAGCTTGCGGAGGTTGTCTGCATAGTCTTTTACGAACTGCTCATTCAGGTTACGGATCAATGCACCGATCTTGACCGTACCGCTTTTTGCTTCGGAAGAACCCTGGGCAAACGCTACGGAGAAGACGAGCGATAGCACGAGTACCATGGCTACCAATTTTTTCATTTGAATACTCCTTTACTTGTTACCAGGATTCTGCCTCCTGGCTGGCTAGATTACGAATCACAGAAAACCAAGAAAGCTTCTGTCACCTATCGTACTGCTAGTGTATCTTCCCATCGGATTTTCCATTTGTCAACGAAAAAATGTAAACGTTTACAAGTTTTTTATTATTCTATACCTATGGTATGTATATTTTACTATTTCTATACCTTTGGTTGACTGTAAACCTTTACAATTTGCTTGAAAAATTGAGCCAACCCATGGGTGTGGGTTGGCTCTTTCTGAAAGATGGACCTGTTACGGTTGGAAGACTTTCACCTTCTGTCGGGATCTGATCAGATCCCGTCCTTCCTGCAAATCCTTTAGTTCCTTGCAGGCCCAAGCTTGGACGACCAAGTTCCCCAAAGCGGTGGCTTCCACCGGTCCGGCATAGACGGTCAAACCGGTCTCCTGGGCGGTCCACTGGTCGAGGATCTCATTCTTACACCCGCCGCCGATGATGTACAGCGAGGTGAAGTGCAGATTGAGCACCCCTTCAAGATCCTTGATCGCCTTGGCATATGCTTTTGCCAATCCCCGATAGATGGCAACCATGTATTCGCCCTTGGAGGAAGGACGCTTCAACGCATGCTCATCGCACCAGACATTGATTCGGTCGACCATCAGGTTGTCATAGCTGTTGGGTTTGAGAAAACGAACATCCGAAGGGTCAATGTATCCTTGGTACGTTTGGCATAACAGGGTTTCTGCATCAAGATCCTTCCAACTGATCTCCCGGTTCTCCTCCCGTTCCCAATGACGGACGCATTCCTGCTGGATCCACATGCCCATGATGTTCTTCAGAAATCGGATCTGGGAACTGGCGGCCACCTCATTGGTGAACCCGCTCTCCATAGCCGACCGGTCGGTACGAGGAGCCGGCAATTCCACCCCCAGCAACGACCACGTCCCGCTTGAAATGTACAACGGTGTCTCGTCCCTGCTTGCAGGAACCGCAGCCACTGCACTGGCGGTATCATGTGCGGCACTGGCGATGACCAGAGCCGAACCATCGGCACCCACTTCGTGGGCAACTTCACCGGTCAAAGACCCGAGGATCGTGCCACTGTCGACGATGGGACCGAACAATCTACGGTCGAATTGCATGTCGTCAATCAGATCCCACGCCCAATCACCTGTCCTCGGATCATAAAGTTGGGTGGTGGAAGCATGGCTCCGTTCGTTCTTCATCACACCGGTCAGCCAATAGGCCAGCAGATCGGGGACGGAGAGATAGTGACGGGCGCTCGCCAATGCAGCGCCCCGATCACGTTGCATGGCAGCGAGTTGATAGAGCGTATTGAACGGCTGGAAGGCAATCCCTGTCCGTTCATAGATGCGCATTTTGCCACCGAGCTTCTCCGAGACAACACTGATCAGTCCATCGGTTCTGCCATCCCGATAATGATAGCACAAGGAGACCAGGCTCCCTGTCTCATCGGTGAGCACATAGTCGACACCCCAGGTGTCGATTCCGATCGAACGAATCTGATCTCCGTATTGGGAGAAAGCTTTCTTCAGCCCCACCTTTATTTCACTGAACAGACTCTGCAGGTTCCAATAGAAACTTCCCAGAATCTGGTCATTATGGGTGACAAAGCGATGGACAACCTCGAATTCAGTCAGGTCCCCAACCAGAACCCGACCATTGGAAGCTCCCAAGTCGATGGCAATATGCTTGTTCATCCTTACTCCTTGACGCGCTGTTTGCAGTTGGCCAAAAGATATGCCTCGGCCTCGGCCGACCATAGTCCGTTGTGCTTCTCAACCAGTTTGGCAAGCTCGGCGAACACCGCGTTGGTCTTCCCCAATTCCGGCAGGTCGGAAAGCGCTGTCAATGGGAAATCCAAATGGGTGTACATCATTTTCTTCCCACCCGGGATATTGGGAAGATTGATTACCGCCTGGGGAACGGCGGGAAGCCCGCCGATGTGGGTGACCATCGCCGCCGGGTTGATCAATCCCTTCTCCATGAGGGACAACGACTCGCGCATGTCGTCGGTGTTGCCGCCGCTGGTTCCAACAATGTGGGTGGATGCATAATGGACATTGTAGAAATTGAGCATGGCCGAGAAATCGGTCTTGTTCGGTCCGGCGAAGAAGTTCAGGCATCCGTCTTTTGCCAAAATGGCATCCGCTTGCTCGACGAGCGGTTTCACCGGGGCCATGACCAATATATCATCATAGCCATGGCCTTCGGAAAGCTCCATGAGTTTGGCGACGGCATCGTCCACAAGCTTGGTATTCAAGTAGATCAACTCTACTCCATTGGCCTTGGCATCCTCCACGCTGTACAGTTGTTCGGCCCGCTTGAGCCGGGCATCGTCAATGTCGGTGACGACCAACCTGCCGGGTTTGCGTTGCGGATTGTGGATCGCATAATCGATGGAGGACAGCCCCATCGGCCCCACTCCAGCCAAAATCGCCATGGTTCCGCCTTCCACGATGCCCATTTGATGGACATACGACCCATTGGTGGTGTGGTACATTGCATGGAAGGTTCCCACCACGCAGGAGACCGGTTCGGCCAGACTGCCGAGGAAGAAGGCATCCCCGTCATAGGGGAGCAGGCAGTTGAGCTCCATCACCTGATGAGGGATGACCACATAGGTCGAGTCGCCTCCAATGTACCGGAAGGAATATCCCGGGGCATCGAGCGTACCTTGGTAGTTCAGGGCGGGTTGGATGGAGAAACGGGAACCCACCTTGAAGGAATCCTGCCATTTCTTCCCCACCTCAACGATTTCCCCGCAGAACTCATGTCCCAGAATGATGGGGTTCTTGTCCACATCCTTGGGAATCCTCTTATGATTCGCACCCTGCTCGGCAGCCTTATGGTCGCTCATGCAGATGCTGTTGGTGATGACCTTTGCAAGAATCTCGTCATCTGCGATCGGGGGAAGCTCAAACTCCTCAAGACGGAGATCATTGACGCCATACAGGCGGATAGCACGTGTTTTCATGTCTTTCTCCTAATTCAGCATGACCTGGCCGCCGGTCACCGGGACCGCCTGGCCTGTCTCGTAGATCTGTTCGACTATGTAGAGGATCGCCTTCATGACATCCTCGGTTCGACAACCGCGATTCATGGGGACCTTCGATTCATAGAACCGTCGCACATCCGCAACCGTCTTCGCCCCGGGGACCTTCCCAGCCTCCAGATACTGGACGAACAATCCTTTCTCGGGGTCCGACCAAAGCGGACCATCAAGGAAGTTGCCCGGACAGACGGCATTCACTTTGATATTATCCTCGACCAACTCCATCGCAAAGCTCTGAGTAAGGCCGATGGTCCCGAATTTTGCACCGGCATAGGCACCATTCTTGTTTGACCCCTGCAAACCTGACTTGCTGGAAATGGCGATGATGTCGGTAAAGTATGCACCGGATGGAGCATTCTGCAGGGCAAGGAGGTTTGCGGTGAACTTGGTGCAGATGAAGAATCCGGTGTAATCGACATTGGTGACGAATTGGAAATCCTTCAGCGGCATCGATTTGACCGATCCAGCACGAAGCACACCCGCATTGGATACCAACAGGTCAAGGCCACCGGTCTGTACAGCAACCGCATCGATCATGGCGGAAACGGAAGTCTCGTCGGTCACATTCACCGCCAAGGGCAGCGCGACGGTTATGCAAGCTTCCCAATTCAGTTCATCGGCAAGCTTCTTCGCACCTTCCTGATTCATGTCGGCAATGAAGACGAATGCGCCATGCTCAACCAAAGAGCGTACCATTCCTTCCCCGAAGCCCTGGGCTCCACCGGTCACCAAAGCGATCTTATCCCGCACCACATCGTTGCGGTCCCGGGAAGGAGGAAGGGAAGGCAGTTTGCTCACCCCTTCAGCGCGGCAGGCTTCATCATAGTTGGTTCCAAGGCCGAACTGCAGTGACGTACCTTCGATGCCGATGACCGAAGGATAGAGCTGACGATCAACAAGGTATGCATCCAGAATCTGCTTCCATTTACCCGCCGCCTGCTCGATCGAATCACCGCATTGGACTCCGGAAAGGTTCAGATCGACCTTCCGGCCTTCGACTTTGTGCACAAACAACCCTTTCTGTCCATCGAAGGTCAGCCCCCGCAGGATTGCAGGTATTTCAAACATCAAACGATCAGTAAACGTCGTCATGACAACTCCTTGTTGAATGTTTCAATGATAGCATACGGATTCCGACTGTCCATGCGTCTCCCCAAGGAGGCATAGAAGGCAAGACGCTGGTCAAGCGATTTGCCGGCAAGCGGATTCAGCGGATGGAACAGACCGAGTTCCGGTTGTTCGGATGAAAGTTTCTCATGGGCAACCAACGCCCATGCCGAGTCGATCAGATGACGAGCAGTTGGATCGAGCAACTGCGGGCAGTTCATGCTCTGCCGGCTGCTGTTGATGTCGACTCCGCTGATCTCCATCAGACCACGCTCCTTGGCCAGGGCCTGCAATCTGAGCATCTGCTCCTTCGTATTGCGTGGTGGCATGTAGGTGATCGCAGGAAACTTTATATCCACCAACAGATCCATCAACTCAGGAAGGAAGCTGTCCTCGAACTGCTCAGCCTTCTTGTCACCGGTCACGCTCTCTGCTACATCGCCTAGGTAGGCATAGGCGGCAATGGCTCCGATGCTGTTGGAGAAATCGACCACCTTGCGTACATCCAGGCACTCGTCCCTACCCGGCTGAATGAAGAACCGGGGAAGGAACGTGCTTTTGAACACCCCCAGCAGGTCATAGGCGTAGTGGGGGTTGTGCTCATCGAGCAACCAGGATTGCACCTTGTTCGGAAGTGAAAGACCCAGCGATTTCTGGAGGAATCCAACCAGCTTCTCACCCTTTCCGAACATATCGATGCATTGATTGGCCATGGCGTACAGGATATGCCGTTCGGTCACCGAACCACCCTGTGCAAACCGGGACAGGGGAAGAACATCACGTTCGAAATCAAGATCGAACCCATATCGTCCCACCAGTGCCTGCAACGCCTCGACCTGTGCCTTGTTGCGCTCATTGCGCACCAATTGCACGGGCCTGAGGAATTCCGTTACTGCAGAAATCTGGTGCTTGGGCACCCCGTGGACGCACATGTAAACGATACCCTTGCTGTCAGGATTGTTGAGTTTCCGATCGGCAAGCGGAGTATCGAGAAAACTGACCCGCAGCTCGAATCCGACCGTACTCGCAAGGCCGATGTTCCGGCTTGCAATGAGCATTTCCTCGGCCGCCCCGATGCTGTCATGGTCGATGCTCCCCACAATTCCCAACCCGGCTTTCCATGCGGCATACGCTGCCGCAGAGGGTTCATACGGACTGAAGGAATAGGTGGTGTGCACATGGTTGTTCACCTCCTCGGAGGCGGTTCTAACCAACTGTCCTTCCTTGATCAAGGCCCCAAGCTTGCTGCTCGCCATCAGGCGGACAGCAAGATTCCCGTCATTGAGCTGTTGTTCCAGTTTCTGGGTATCCATGCGCGCTCCCTTCTCGTCTCATACACCCCTACGGCTGGTTCGGAAGAACTCACCGTCGGTGAAGTTATGCTGTACGGTATAACCGTTCAAGGGAAGGATCTGCTCATGGATTGCATCCAGGACACTGGACGCCTGTGCAAAATAATACTCTTCCATTTCAGCAGGCGGGGTGATCCAGTTCTTCGACCCGACAACCACCGGAGGCGCATCCAGATAGTCGAAGGCAAGGCGGTTGAGGTTGGATGCTACCGTGTGAAGGTAACTGCCGCGCTCGGCGCTGTCAGTTACAAAGACGCAACGACCGGTCTTCTTCACCGATTCAATGAGCAGCTCATATTTGAGCGGATTGATCCACCTCAAATCGATGACCTCTGCAGAAAGCCCCAGGTCGGAGAGCTTGTCGGCGGCCTTGATCGCGGTATAGAGAGAAGGCCCCAAGGCGATCAATGTGACATCCTTGCCTTCCCTGCGGATCACCGGTTCTCCCTCTGCAATCTCATAATAGCCTTCCGGCACTCCTTCCTTGACGAACATCTCCCCGATGCCGTAAAGCTTCTGACTCTCGAAGAATACGACCGGATCGGTTCCCCGCAGTGCATAGTTGAGCATACCCTTCACATCGTAGGGAGTCGCCGGGTACATGGCCTTCAAGCCCGGTACCGACGCAACCATGCTGGTCCATTCCTGGGAATGCTGGGCACCATACTTGTTGCCTACCGAGACACGGAGAACCAGCGGCATCTTCAGCACACCGGCGCTCATTGCCTGCCATTTGGGCATCTGGTTGAACACTTCATCGCCGGCACAACCCAGGAAATCACAATACATCAGCTCCACAACCGCACGGCCTCCGGCCATGGCATACCCGACTCCCGAACCGACGATCGCAGACTCAGCAATCGGGGAATTGAAAAAGCGGGAAGGAGGAAGCAACTCGGTCAGACCTCGGTAACAGGCAAACGCCCCACCCCAATCACGATGATCCTCGCCGTATGCGATCATGGTCGGGTCAATCGTGAAGCGATGGACCATTGCTTCAAACACGGCATCACGGTATTGGTATTGCCGAGCCGACGGCAATTCCTTTCCGTTTTCATCATAGGCATAACGACTGCGTTTTGCGATTTGCTGCACACGAGGATT
Organism: Sphaerochaeta sp.; assembly: GCF_050256055.1. Taxonomy (NCBI): domain Bacteria; kingdom Pseudomonadati; phylum Spirochaetota; class Spirochaetia; order Spirochaetales; family Sphaerochaetaceae; genus Sphaerochaeta; species Sphaerochaeta sp. The sequence continues at coordinate 23,002 of NZ_JBFWIJ010000015.1, forward strand.
GTCTTCCAGCTTCTGCAGCAAAGCGGGCTGTGCATCACCGAGCTTTTCGACGCTGTCATTGGAAAACATGACCGACTCAACGAAAGCTTCGTCGACCATCGGGCTGAGTTTCGGATCAACGGTGATCTGCAACGTCCTGAGCATTTTCTCCTCAAGAGCGGCATCATAGCCATCCAACTCTGCTTGATCAACCAATTTGTTTTCTATCAGATAGTTGCCATATGCCACAATCGGATCTTGGTTGCGGAACGCCTCCATCTCCTCCTTGGTACGATAGGTCATGGCATCACTGGGACTATGTCCGCTGTACCGGTAGGTCAAGGTATCGAGGAATGCAGGGCCCTCACCCTTGAGCAACAACTCCTTCTTGCGTTCAGTTGCATCAGCGACCGCAAGCGGGTTGAAGCCGTCGACACGTTCGGTATGCATCGAATACTCATTGATGCCTGCCCCAACCCTGGCCGCCACTTGGTATCCCATCGTCTCTCCGATCGGCTGGCCGCCCATGGCGTAGAGATTATCGAAGCAATTGAGCATGAACGGCGGATATCCGGGGTTGTCATCCCAAAGCGTTTTGTATTGGTCCATGGAAGAAAGAACCAGGCCCTCGTAGACAGGGCCGCGGGCCAGGGCACCATCACCGATATTGGCGATGACGATCCCCTTCTTCCGATTGATCTTCTTGTACAATGCAGCTCCTACGGCAATTGTGCAGGAACCTCCGACTATCGCGTTGTTGGGCATGCTGCCGAACGGCTTGAAGAAGGTATGCATCGAACCACCGAGTCCTGCAGAGAAACCTGTCTTTTTTGCATAGATTTCTGCCAAGGCACCATAAAGGACGAAATTTTCCGCCAAATCACGGACATTCTTGCCCGGGAAATGCTCCTTGACCACTTGGTAGGTCTGTCCATCCATGAATTGTTCCATGACGGAAAGCAGCTCGGCGTCCTCCATCTTGTAGATGGCGCTCATGCTTTTTGCCAGAATCTCACCATGACTGCGGTGGGATCCGAAGATCTGATCTTCAGGACCCAGAACCATCGCCTGTCCTACTGCTGCACTTTCCTGTCCAGCCGAAAGATGCGCCGGTCCCTTGTGGTTGTAGGTCACCCCTTTGTAGACGCCTTCCTTCTTGATGGTGTCGAGCATGGTCTCGAACTTGCGGATCAAAAGCATGTCATAGTAGACACGGACCAACCGATCCTTTCCGTAACGCTTCAATTCTTTCTTGAAATCGCTCTGATATTGGTTCACCGGAATCGAGGGGGTCTTGAGCATCTGCTGCTCCCGCAACGTTGCCGGATCAAAGGCTATTGACTTAGACATTTATGCTATCTCCTTACAAGGTATGGTCGAGTGCGAAACATGCGTCCTTGATCAACTCGGACACACTCGGATGAGGGAATACAATTTCCTTCACATCCTGAACTCTCAATTCAGCTTCTATCAACGCTGCCGCCCCCCAAATCATTTCACTGCTGTAGGGCCCGAGCAAATGGATGCCGAGAATTACCGAAGTTTCGGCATGGCAGATGACCTTCACCAATCCCGCGCCTTTCTTGCCGTGCTCGGCCAAGAACCGGCCGTTGGAGCGCATCTGCACCGTCTGGCTACGGACCGGGATGCCAAGTTTTCCGGCTTCGGTCTCGGTCAGACCGCATCCGGCGGCTTCGGGATTGCCGTAGACCGCCCAAGGAATGGCATGATAGCGCATATGCATCGCTTTCGAACCGAAGATGTTGGAAACCGCAACCTCGGCCATCCGGCTGGCACTATGGGCAAGCAAGGATCTCCCGTTCACGTCCCCAATCGCATAGACGGTGGCCAGGTTGGTCTGCATGCGGTCATTGACCACCACACCCCTTCTCTCGATATCCAGACCGAGCTTCTCCAGCCCCTGGGTATTGGGCCTGCGTCCGACGCTCATCAATACCAGCGATGCCTGAACCGATTGTTTCTGTCCCTTGGCATCGGTATAGAGCACCGCCTCAGCAGTGATTTCCTCAACCTTGCATCCAAGATGGAAATCAACCGCTTTCAACTCGCGACGCATGAGTTTGGCAAATTCAGCATCCATCATCGGAAGGATCTCGCTCATCATCTCGATCACGGTGACCTTGGTCCCGATCATGGAGAAGAATGAAGCGAACTCGATGCCGATGACCCCGCCGCCGATGATCACCAAGGAAGCGGGAATCTCCTTGAGTTCGAGAATCCCATCACTGGTGAGTACGTGATCAAGCCGGGATCCGGGGATCGGGGGAACAACCGATGAGGAACCGGTGGCAAGGATGAGGTACGAAGTTTCATACACCGTCTCCCCCACCTGGACATGATGCGCATCAAGCACCAGGGCTTCCCCGAAAAGCGTCTGCACCTTATTGGACTTCATCAGGAATTCGATACCGCTGCGCAGGGTCTTGATGGTCTCTTCCTTCCAAGCCATGGCATCGGCCAGATTGAAGGATACCGATTCGGTTTGTACACCGAATTGCGCTGCTTCCTTGGCGTGCACGTACAGTTTTGCACTGTTGAGCAGGCTTTTGGTGGGAATACAACCGTGATTGGTGCACACCCCCCCATACTGTTCCTTTTCTATCAGCAGGACCGTCTTTCCCAGCGCTCCCGCCCGTTCGGCGGCAACATACCCGCCAGGGCCGCTGCCGATTACAATCAGATCAAAGCTCTCCATGAATCCCTTCTCCTTACAAAGCAAGCAACAGATCGATCGAAGCAATGTTGTCCATCAAAGCACGGAGGAAACGGGCTGCATCAGCCCCATCGACCGCCTGATGGTCCATCGTCAAGGAAAGACCGATATGCTCAATGAACGATACCTCGTCCTCACCATCGGCAACCGGCTTGAGGGTGATCGCTCCGACTCCGAGAATGGCAACCTCAGGAACATTGAGCACCGGGGTGAATGCCTCGATGCCAAACGAGCCGACGTTGCTGACGGTGAAGGTGGAACCGCTCAACTCATCCGGTTGGACCGTCCCATCCTTGCACTTTGCAATCATCGCCTTGGTCTGTTCAGACAGTTGACGCAGGCTGAGCAGATCGCTGTTGCGCACCACCGGGACCAAAAGCCCCTTTGCGGTATCGGTTGCCACCCCAAGATGCACATGACCGAATCTTCGGATCACATCCCCGAGGAAGTGTGCATTGAAAACAGGAAACTGTACCAAGGTCCGGGAAACGGCGAACAGCACCAGATCATTGATCGTAATGCCAGCCAACCCCAATTCTGGTTTGGAGGCCTTGAATCCCGCTCGAAGGCGTTTCAGGGCACGAGCGTCTGCATAGGCATGCAGGGTAAGCTGACAGGTCGAGTGCATCGACTCCATCATCCGTCTTGCGGTGACCTTGCGGATTCCCTTGACAGGAATATCATTTGTTTCTTCCGCACCCATCGGTGCACTTTGTACAACCGGGGCCTTCACCTGCTTCAGATCGGAAGCAAGCACACGCCCACCGATGCCGCTGCCGCTCTTGGGAACAACAAGGCCTTGGGCCAAAGCCTGCTCCTTGGCAAGCGGAGACAGCGGTTGCCCTTCCAGGGCACGGACGTCACGTTCGATGATTCGACCTTTCGGACCGCTTGGTGAAACCTGGGAAAGCGGGACGCCCAACTTCTCGGACAAATGCTTGGCTCGGGGGCTGGCACCGTGAGCATCTGGTACGTGTACGGCGACCACCGGTTGCGGTGCAACAACTGTATCGGCGACTTGCTGCGGTTCTGGTTGCACCTCAACGGGTTGCTCGAGTTCCACCTGTTCACCCTTTTCCCCGACGACGGCGATGGGAACCATGACCGGAACGTCATCCCCTTCCTCGAACAGGCGGGCAAGCAGCACACCGTCTGCGGTTGATTCAACATCAATGGTGGACTTGTCCGTTTCTGCCGAGCATAATACGTCTCCGCTGCTCACCGCATCCCCAACCTTGACCTTCCATTCCACGATGATGCAGGACTCCACCGAGTTTCCCTGCTTGGGCATCACAACCTGTTGTGCCATCTGTATACTCCTCTACTGTGCAATGATGACCTCGACACCGAGCTCCTCGAGCTGGGCGATCAGGTCATCAGGAAATCCACTGTCGGTGACAATGGTATCTATCTCGGTAACCGGCATAATCCGGACAAAACCCCGATTCCCCACCTTGGAGGAATCGACGCAAAGTACTCTCCGGGTGGCTTGGCCGCACATGCGTTGGACCACCTGTGCATTCTCCACCAATGAGGTGGTCAAGCCATGTTCCAACGTGAACCCGTCGGTTCCAAAGAATGCAGTCGAAACATGATAATTCTCAATCTGGCTGATGGCGGCAGGCCCCACAAGAGCTTCCGCTTGCGGACGATACTCACCCCCTACGAGGGTGATGTTCAATTGGGCGTTGGCTCGTGCATACGGTAAGATGAGGGTTGAGTTGGTCACCACCTTGACGTTCCGTTTGCCGAAGAGATGGCGGGGGATCAAAGAACAGGTGGAACCATTGGTGATCATGATGCAATCGTTGTCCTTGACCAAGGCAGCTGCGCTTTTTGCAATCAACTCCTTCTGGGCGGTATTGGAACCGTCACGAAAGGCCGCCTGGGGAGATGAAGCCACCACCACCCTGCCATGGGAACGTACCACCAAGCCCTTGGCATCCAAATCCCGCAGATCACCTCGGATGGTAACCGCAGAAACACCCAGCTCGTTGCTGAGCCGGGTTACCGGGTACTCTTCACCGCTACGCAGCAATTGGAGGATTTTCTCCTCCCGAGGGGAAAGGCCTAACATCCGAATCGCTCCTACTTTCAATTCACTTTCGTAACGCTTTCGATTGTATAATACTTTTCCGATCATATCAAGGGAAAATGAAAGGAAAGCGCTCAATCCATGTGAAAGACTTCCTCCAGTGGAAGCGAGATCGGAGAAAGGTCGGCATGCGTTTCCATGATGTCCGCCATATAAGCCCACCATCGCTGAACGATTGGATTGTCTCCCAGGTCCTGACTGCCGGAAGATCCCGTTACCTGCTGTACGGCAAAGAGCTTGCCGGTTTCCCGTTCGAGGAAAATCGAATAGTCCGAAACCCCGCTTTCCTTAAGCAAGGCTTTCAATTCCGGCCAGATGGCGGCATGTCGCTTCTGATACTCCGCTTCATACCCTTTCTTCAATTGCATGACAAACGCCTGTCGCATGAGACCCTCCCTATCGTTGTGCCTGGAGCTTGAGCTTTCGATTCGCCTTGTACAGGTCAAGCAGACGTGGCAGCAATACGGCGATGATCAAAAGCGAGCCGATGACAATGGTCATCAAGGTGCCGCTGAACTTGAGCAGACCCATACCGAATTTCAGGTACCCGACCAACAGGGAACCGATGAACACCCCGAACACTGTACCTCGGCCTCCGGTAATGGCCACTCCGCCGAGCACCACGAGGGTGATGATCTCCAGATCCCAACCGGTGGCGATGTTGGATCGGACCGAAAGGATTCGGCTGGCTAGCAGGATTGCGGTCAAACCGCAGAACATACCGGTCAAGGTAAAATTCAGCACACGCACGAACTTCACATTAACCCCGGAGAAGCGGGCCGCCTCCGGACTGTTTCCGATTGCGTACAAATGCCTTCCATAGGTGGTTTTGTGCAGAATGAAGGAAAATACCAACATCAGGACCAGATATAAGACGAACTCAAAGGGAATGATCGTTCCAGAGATGAAATTCTGTCCGAAGAACCCAAAATCCTTGGGAAAGGATGTACGTGCCTGATCACCCAGCAGTCCGATGGAGATACCGCGAAAGATCGACTGTGTAGCCAAGGTTACGGCGATGGCCGGCATATTCAGGGTGGTGATCATCAATCCATTGAACAATCCGGCAGCCGTTCCGACCAACAGGGAAAGTAGAATCAAGGTGGGAATCGAAGCACCCCCTTCTGCTGCGGTACCCACGACGTAGGCACACAGGGCGATGATGGAAGCTATGGAGATATCGATATCTCCGCACATGATGATGAAGATCATCGGAAGCGCCATGATTGCTTTTTCCGAGAATTGGAAGGTTGCATTCATCAAATTGAACCAATCGAGGAAATACGGGGTTCTGAAGGTGAAGAAGACGAAGACCAAGGTGATGATGATGACCAACAGCACTTCCCATTTGGTAAAGAACTCCACCAGACGGTGCTTGATCGACATTTCATTGATGAGGCGGCTCTTGGCCACCAATTCGCTTTTCTCAGCCATAGCCTAGCCTCTCCTCTGTGCAAGTAGTCTGGTATTCTTCCGCTGGTCGGACAAAGTGTTCAACGCCAAGGCGACCAGGATGATCAAACCCTCGACAAAGGTCTGCCAGAATACCGAGAGATAGATGACCGGCAGTGCATTGGTGATTACACCCAGAAAAAGGGTTCCCAACACCACTCCGATGATACCACCTGAGCCTCCGGCAAAATTCACACCGCCGAGAACGCAGGCGGCGACGGCCTGCATCTCAAACCCCGTGGCCATCTCGTTGACGGCCGAAGCATAGCGGGCGGTCCAGAGTGCTCCGGAGAGGCCGCACAAAGTACCGCTGATCAAGAAGACCACCACCCTGATACGGTTCTCACTAACCCCGACGAATTTTGCCGCGGTGGGATTTCCTCCGATGGCATAGACTTCCCGTCCGGTTCGCGTGAACCGACTGAAATAATAGAAGACGGCAATCACGATGAAGGCGATCCAAAGCAGGTAGGATATCCCCAGGAAGGAACTGCGGGGGAAAGCAATATAGGAGCTGGTCATCTCATGGGCGGTAACCCAGGTTCCCTTGCTCAGCAAAAAGGTGAATCCCCGATAGATATTCACGGTACCCAGGGTCGTGATGATCGGTGGAATCTTGCCATAGGCTACCAAAACGCCGTTGAGCAGCCCCATCAAGAAGCCGATGCCCAGTCCGATCAACAGCAACATGGCTGGCGGTACCTGGGGATAGGATTCATTGACCATGCCGCAGGCCATACCGGTGAAGGCGATGATCGAACCAACGGACAAGTCGATGCCGTTGGAAAGAATGACGTAGAACTCTCCGATCGCCACTATGGCCAGAATAGCCATGTCATTGAGTATGGTCGAAATGTTTTTGACGGAAAGAAAATTCGGCGATCGGATGGAAATCGGGACCAACAACACCACCAAAAGCAACACCAAGGTTGCTTCCCTGCGTTGCATCGCTTTCTTGGCAAATGAGGAAACGGAAATATCAAGCATGACGAGCCTCCATCGGAATCGTCGCAATGGCAGAACGCATGACCGTTTCGGCACTTGCCTGCTTTGCATCGAGAATAGCGGTCTGGTAGCCTTCATGCATGACCAGAATACGATCACTCATTCCCAGAATCTCGGGCAGTTCACTGGATATAAGGATGACTGCGACACCTTTCTCAGCCATTTCGCAGACGAATTGGTGTACGGCGGCCTTTGTTGCAACATCAATGCCTTTGGTCGGTTCATCCAGAATCAGAATCTTGGGATTGGTTCCGATCCATTTTGCCAGAACAACTTTCTGTTGGTTCCCCCCTGAAAGCGTTTCTGCATCCACATAATATCCGGCCGCTTTGATCTCCATCTGGTTTCCATGGTTCTCCACGTAGGTCTTTTCCTGCTTTCTTCTGGTAACCATCCCTTTCCAAGAAAGAAACTTAAGCATGGGAAGGGATATGTTGTGCGTAAGACTCAGCTTGAGAACCAAACCCTGCTTCTGGCGGTCCTCAGGAACCAATGCGATGCCGCGGTGCATACTGTCTTCCGCACTCTTGGGACTGAACGGCTTGTCTTCCAGATACATGGTACCCGAGCTAGCCTTATCGATGCCGAATAGGGTACGGACGACTTCGCTGCGACCGGCGCCCACCAAGCCGAACAATCCGAGGATCTCTCCTTCATGGAGGGTGAAGGAAATGTTCTTGAAAGCGCCCAATTGGCAGAGATTCTCTACTTTGAGAATCTGCTTGCCGGATTTGCTTTGGTGTTCGGGATAGAGTTGGCTGATCGAACGGCCGATCATCATTTGGATGATCTGGTCTTCATTACTTTCCCCAACCAAGCCCTCCCCGATGTATTGTCCATCACGGAATACCGTGTAATAGTCACAAATGGTAAAAATCTCATCAAACTTATGGGAAATGAACAAGATGGCCTTTCCTTGTTCCTTAAGCGTGCGGACAATACGGAAGAGGTCCTCGACCTCACGATTGGTCAAGGCACTGGTCGGTTCATCCATGATGACCAGTTTGGCATCCAGGGACAGGGCCTTCGTAATCTCAACCATGTGCCGTTTCGCAACACTCAGGTTCTTGACCAACGTGTCGGGATCGATGTCCAGCTGCATACGCTTGAGCAATGCACGTGTCTGTTCGGTCATCGTCTTCCAATCCAAGGTGTGCGTCTTTGGACTGCGAAGATGGTGCCCCATGAAAATATTCTCGGTGACACTGAGTTCGGGAAACATCGAAGCTTCCTGATGGATCGCCACGATACCGGCCTGTTGGGCATCGATGGCGTTCTTGAAGGAAAGTTCCTTCCCTTCAAACGTCAACGTACCGCTGGTAGGGATGTAAACGCCGGTCAAGATCTTCACCAGTGTGGATTTCCCTGCCCCATTCTCCCCGATCAATGCATGCACTTCCCCGCTACGCAAGGACAGGTGTACATCATCCAAGGCACGGATGCCGGGAAATATCTTGGTTAGGTTGTGTACTTCCAACAATGCCTGTTGCATTGTTCCTCCTTAGGTGTCAAAACCGAAGGCTCCCGCCATGAAGACGGGAGCCCGATGTACATGGGATTTTAGAAAATGGCGGCAAACTGCTCGATGTTGTCCTTGTTGAAGACATACGGGGTGCTCATATAGATCAGACCGTCTTTCTCAACTTTAACAGACTTCATGCGGCCGGCGGGAATGACTTCCCCGACAGTGCCCTTGGAGGTGCCGTCGATCAAGGCATTGAGAATGTAGGTGGAGGTGTATCCGAGGTCGATCGGGTTCCACAGAGCCATCTGGCGGCAGGTACCGTCGAGGATGTAGCCCTTCATCTCGGAAGGAAGACCAAGACCGGTTACTTCCACAACGCCGGTCTTTCCGGCATCTTTCACCGCCTGGGCGGTGGCAAGCAGACCAACGGTCGTCGGGCAAATGATCGCCTTCAGGTTGGGATACTTCTGCATCAGGGAAACAGCCTCACGATAGCTCTTGTCCGGGGCATCATCGCCATAAACGACTTCAACCAACTTCATCTTGGCATATTTGGCGTCCTTGATCTCTTCCTTCATCCAGCTGATCCAGAGGTTCTGGTTGGTGGCCTGAGCGGAAGCGGACAGAACGGCAACGTCACCGGTGTAATTGGTCAATTCAGCGGCGAGTTGGATCTGCTGGCGGCCGATCAATTCGGCATTGCTGGGCAGCAGGTCGACGATGCGTCCGCCTACGTTGATACCGGAGTCAAAGCTGATTACCTTGATGCCGGCGGCCATGGCCTTCTTGGTGACAGGAATCAGGGCATCGGCGTCATTGGCGCTGATGGCGATTCCATCGACTCTCTGGGCGATCAAGGATTCGATGATCTCAATCTGTCCCTCAGCGGTAGCCTGCGGGGGGCCCATATAGGTGGTCTTGATACCACCGAGTTCACCGGCGGCTTCCTGACTGCCCTTGTACACGGCATCAAAGAATCCATTTCCCATGCTCTTTACGAGAATGACAATCTCCTTCTCTGCCTTTGCAGTGGCCTGCTCCTTGGTTCCCTGTGCGAATGCACTTGAGAACACCAAGCCAGCGATGAGTACAAACAACAACGCTTTCTTCATAGCAAACACTCCTTTTGAAACATCCTTCCGACGATGCGGAATCTATTTGTACCTGGGCATGCCAGGATCAAACAGCACGAAAAGCGAATGTGACATACCTCCGTTGGTACAACCAGAAGGTCGTACCGCACATTCCTTAGCTATAAGTGTGACAGCTTTTTCCAATTCTGCAATGACTGAATAATCATTTTTTAGCACGATTTTGTCATGACAGCGATTCAGAGCGCATTTTGCAGGAAAACGAAAGGATTCCGATAGAAAAAGAAAATCCAAAACTCCATCAACGACGCTTGCGTGGGAAAAACAACGGACCCAGAAATCCTACGAACGTTTGTTGGAACAAAATGCCCAAGACCACCGGAAGCGCGGTATTCGCAGAAAAAAAGGTGGTGGCAAGCACCAATGCTGCACTGATGTTGCGCATACCGCCGGCAAAGGTCATCGAAACAATGGAAGCAAAGTCTTCTTTGAGCACAAACCGTGCAAACACGTAGATGAGGGCGAAACTGAGCGCCATCGCCATCAGATTGACCAGGATCAAGGGGATGTAGACCAAGGAGAGCGACAGGGAATCGGTAAGCGAGCCAACATTGATGACCACCACTGCGATCATGAACAACTTGGTCACTGGATTCAGGTACACGGTGGCCTGTTTTGCAAGGCGGGGTTTATATTGGTTGAAAGCCATTCCCAACAAGGAAGGAAGCACGATCATCCAAACCAAGGAAGCGATCATCCCCCGCGTATCCAGATTGACAGAGGCTGCGGAAAGCAATCGTACAGTGAACGGAGTCAATATCGGGGAAAGCAACGTATCAATCAGGATAAGGGAAAGAGAGAGCGGGCCGTTGCCCGAGAAAATGGAACTCCAGATAAAGGAAGTGACCGCAATCGGGATGGAGGAGAGCAGAATGAATCCGGTGACAATCTCGGGATCATGGGGAAACACCAACAGGGCGAGCATCTTGATTACCACCGGCAGCACAATATGCGCAACAAACAGGACCAACAGGAGCGAACGCGCCCGCTTGAGCACCTCGACGAACTGGGCGAAACTCATCCCCAACGCACCGATGAATGTAATGAGTGCGAATATAAGGGTGCTGGTACCCTTGAATGCGGCAAGCCTTGAACCTATCAAAAGCCCCAGAACAACACCCAAGGGAGTAAGCAACGGCATGGCCCGATTGCATCGTTCATTGATCCGAATGAAATCCATGCGGCGAGAATACTCCGAAACCCTAGGTCGCGGCAACCTGCGAGCGATACTTCTCCACTTCCCAAGTCCTGATGAAGGAGATCATCGCGTCATCCATGAATCGGGGGCCTCCGAAACTTTCTGCATACGTACTGATCGCCACCGTGTCACGAAACAAGGACAGCGGCTTCGAACCAAGGGAAAACACCCCGAGGTTCTGGACACACACGATCTTCGGCTTCACCCCGTTCTGCCGTTCATATTCCCTGAAAGCATTTGCCACATCGCGCGTCTCTTCCACCCACAGAGGCTTGAATCCGGCGTACACGATATGGTCGGGAGTGAACGAGGAGGCTATTTTTGCAAAATGCTGTTCGTCAACCAAATATCGCTCATATTCCTTGGTCTGGGAAAAAAGCACATCTTCATTGCACATCGACTGCAAAACCGTCTTGATCGGGGAAACTGAAGTTTCATCAACAGGAACTTCGGAGAAATCGGGTTTGCGCACCAGCCTTGCCTCGATGGTCCGCATCAAGGACTCATAGGTGGCTTGGATCTCTTCAAGCGTCTCACCACCCACAAAAATCCCATGGTTCTGCAGGAAAATCAGAGAATACACCTTGCCGGTTTCCCTTTGATGCGCGTTCAAGCGGGTACGCACAATATTGGCAAGGATAAAACCAGGTTTCACCAATTCGACCCAGAGTGCATCACTGAACAAGGTATGGACCATCTGCTCACCATTCTGTGCGCAGGTAAGACCATTTACGATTGCCGGGTGAAGATGTATGACATAGGTGAAGGGGAGCAGGGCATGCAACAGAGCTTCCACCGAAGGACGAGCCGATTCGCCGGCAAGCCGGCAGGCCATCATATCCTTGAGTACCTCTTCCTCCCTGATCTCGTCGTCATCACTGTATTGCTTCTGCCAGATTTCATGCAGTTTGTCGAGATCCATGCGGACAAACCCATCTTCCTTGATCGTCCCAAGGGCATGCCCGCTGGCTTTCACATACATCACCCTCCCATCCTTGAAGGAGGTGTTGCCACCTCCCAGCAAAACGAAAGCGGGATCCTTCCCATAACGCCGGGAATGTTCCAACAAAGCGTCCAGGCTCATGATCGCTCCTTCAATACCGTCTCTTCATACTCGCTGATCAAGTCGATCAAATCATGCTCCATCGGCACATGGTGACGATTGCAGAATTCATCCCACACGAAGCCGAACGGCAACAGGCTCTGTTGTTCAAGCAAAGCCATGGTCGCATACCCGTTGCCCGACTCCTCGTACTCGATCAATGTCTCGATGGGTTCGAGCAATGCAAACAACAACGCCTTTCGCATCGAACGTACCCCGGTAACCCATGCTCCGATGCGGTTGATCGACGCATCAAAGAAATCCAGACCGATATGCACTGAATCCAACTTGCCGCTGCGAACCAGTTCCTCGGCGACCATCCGGATCTTGTCGTTGAACAGAACCACATGATCACTGTCCCAGTGCATCGGTCGACTCACATGCAGCAACAGCTCATCATCAAAGAGGAGAATAGCCGAGAGTTTGTCTGAAATATCCTCTTCGGTATGGAAATGTCCCATATCGATGCAAAGCATCTTGTTGTTACGGGCGGCGTAATTCATATAGAACTCATGGGAACCGACGACGAAGGACTCACTTCCGATGCCAAAAAGCTTGGTTTCCAGAGCGTCGCGCATGAAGTCGGCAGGATATTCGGTTTCAAAAATCTCATCAAGGCTTTCCTTGAGGATCGCGCGATAACCGAACTTGTCCACGGTAAGGTTTTTTGCACCGTCGGGGATCCAGGTATCCAGAATGCAGGGACTGCCCTGCTGTTCCCCGATATACGATGCAATCCTGCGGCAACGCTTGGCATGTTCGATCCAGAATCTGCGGATCCGCTCATCCTTGCTTGCCAAGGTGTAGCCGTCGTCCGCCAGCGGGTGACTGAAGAATGTCCCGTTGAAATCCAAGGCCAGCCCTACTTTCCTGCCCCAGTCGATCCATCCTTGGTAATGTGATTCCTCGATTTGGTCACGATCAACAAAGGCATCACCGAATTCTCCATAACTTGCATGCAGATTCAATCGATGCTTACCGGGAACCAAGGTTAATACTTTCTCCAAGTCCTGGCGCAATTGGGCGATGGATTTCGCCTTGCCCGGATAATTGCCTACGGCCTGGATTCCGCCGCCGGCCAATTGGGCGTCCGGCCGTTCGAACCCACCCACATCATCACCTTGCCAGCAATGGATGGATATCGGAACGTTCGCAAGCTGGTCGAGCACCGCCTCGGTGTCGATCCCATACTGCGCATATATTTGTTTGGCGAGTTCATACTGTGTCATGAGGGGGCCTCCTATACATACACTACCGCTTTATATCTATAAGTGTGTCATCTTTTTCAATATTTACCTTGACAGAATAATCAATTTCTAGCACGATTTTATCATGTCAAGATTCACCCTGCCCTCTGCCATGTTCTTTCAGGAAAACAGACTCCCCCTCAAGGTCCTGCTCCGGGACCCGGAGATACCTTTTTCTTTGCATAGCCATGATTTCTATGAATTGGTAGTCGTAGTATCGGGGACGGGAACCCACCTGCTTTCCAAAGGAAACCGCCACCTGCAGGAAGGCATGGTCTTTTTCATAAAACCGGGAACGTATCATGGATATGCCGATATCGAGAACCTGGTCTTGTACAACGTACTGATCGGTGAGCAGGCGCTGTACCGTAATCTTACCGATCTCAGCGATGTCGCAGGGTTCCAGGATGTATTCCTCCAACCCAACGGGGAAATTCCCTTGGTCCGGCTCAACTGCCATCAGCTATCCGAAATCATCGCACTGGTGGGCGCCATCAAGAAGGAATCCCAGCATCAGGACTACAACAATGGAGCCGGCACCTTGGCCTATGCAAAGCTGTTGCAGTTGCTGATCCTCATCAGCCGCTTTCACAGCTCCCGCAAGAGCGGTGCCTTTCAACATGACCAGCGTCTTGAGCACATCATATCCTATATGGAGCAGAATCTTGACCGCAGCCTCTCACTTGAGGAATTGGTACAGTATTCCAATATGAGCTCAAGCACGCTGAACCGTCAATTCAAGCTGTCAACCGGTTGGTCGCCGGTGGATTTTCACATCCACCGGCGCATCGCCTACGCCTCGACACTCCTTTTGACGACAAGCCTGAGCATTGAGCGGATCAGCGAAAAAACCGGATTTTCCGACGCCAACTATTTCGCCCGCCAATTCAGAAGCCATATGCAGATGAGCCCAAGACAGTACAAGCAGCTGTGGACCACTCCCAAGGAGTGATTACTTCACCACCCCTTTCTTGAGGATGATATTTGCATACAACGCCTTTTCCCCGGTGGCGACGATGGCATACGCTTTTCGGCTCTTTTCATAGAATGCATAGCGTTCAACCATGGTAAATCCCTTGAAACCGGGATCTCCCTGTTTTGCAATCTGCTCGTATGAAGCCCAGATCGGAGTCTCCACTCCATCACCGGGAACCTTTTCCATCAGGAATGTGTTGGGGGCATAGGTATCCAAGGGGAAAAGTTGGAGAATGGCAGCCAGAATCTCCTCAACCCCATGACCATCGAGACGCACCACCCGCTCATGCAAGGATGCAGCGGGAAAGTTGCCATCACCGATGACCAGTTCATCCCCATGGCCCATCTCCATGAGAATCTTCAACAACTCAGGACTCAAAATCGCAGGAATGGTTTTCAGCATTGCCGGCTCCTTGGTAAAATGGATTGCATTTACGCTGATCGTGTGCGATACTGCACATGATGTAAACGATTACATTTGCTATCATATACCAAGGGGGACGATATGGCAAATAGTTCTGAAATGAAAAACGTCGGGCCTGAGAAGCGGTATGCTTCCAGTCTGCCGAAGATCGGGATCAGACCGGTCATCGACGGAAGACAGCGAGGAGTCAGGGAGTCTTTGGAAGACCAGACCATGAACATGGCGAAAGCAGCCGCCAAGTTGATCAGTGACCATGTGTTTCACGGAACCGGGGAAGCTGTGGAATGTGTCATCGCAGACAGCACCATCGGAGGAGTCCGGGAGAGTGCAGACTGTGCTGAGAAGTTCTCCAGGGAAGGAGTCGCCGTAACCCTCACCGTAACCCCCTGCTGGTGTTATGGGACCGAAACCTTCGATATGGACCCCATGACCGTCAAAGCAGTCTGGGGTTTCAACGGAACCGAACGCCCTGGCGCGGTATATCTGGCGGCAGTACTCGCCGCCCACACCCAGAAAGGGCTTCCTGCATTCGGCATCTATGGGCGTGATGTCCAGGACAACAGCGACACCACCATCCCATCCGATGTTGCAGAGAAGATCCTTCGCTTTGCCCGCGCTGCATTGGCGGTAGCCACCATGCGGGGCAAGAGCTACCTCTCCATCGGTGGAATGGCGATGGGAATCGCTGGATCCTTGGTCGACCAGGATCTGTTGCAGGATTACCTGGGCATGCGGACCGAGGTCGTGGACATGTGCGAAATCGAACGACGCATCGCCGAGGAAATCTACGACAAGCAAGAGTATGAAAAAGCCATTGCATGGGTACGGAAAAACTGCATCCAGGCAGAGGATGTCGCCAATGCCCCAGAGTATCGAAGAAGCGAGGAACAGCTGAAAAAGGACTGGGAGTACTGCACCAAGATGGTCATGATCGGCCGCGATCTGATGGTGGGAAACCCGAAGCTGGAGGAAGCAGGATTCCGCGAAGAGTCGCTGGGACACAATGCATTGCTCTCAGGATTCCAAGGCCAGCGCCAATGGACCGACCACTGGCCCAATGGTGACTTCATGGAAACCATGCTCACCACCAGCTTCGACTGGAATGGCATCCGTGAACCGTACATCATGGCCACCGAGAACGACCATTTGAACGGGATCAGCATGCTCTTCTGCAAACTGCTCACCAATCGTGCAGCAATCTTCAGTGACGTGCGCACCTATTGGAGTCCGGAATCGGTGGAACGGGTGACCGGCTGGAAGCCAGAAGGACTCGCCGAGGGAGGATTCATCCATTTGATCAACAGTGGAGCGACCACGCTCGATGCCGCAGGCCAAATGAAGAACGCCAAGGGTGAAAGCGAGATGAAACACTACTGGGACATCACGGATGAAGATGTCAAGAAGACGTTGGAGAACACCCGTTTCAGTGTCGCAAACTGCGGATATTTCCGCGGCGGCGGGTTCAGCTCGACCTTCCTCAGTGAAGGGGGCATGCCGCTGACCATGGTTCGCATCAATCTGGTAAAAGGCGTCGGTCCTGTGCTTCAGCTGGCAGAAGGATGGACCTGTGAGGTTCCTGAGAAGGTATTCGATATCATCAACAAACGCACAGACCAAACCTGGCCGACCACTTGGTTTGTTCCCCGCACCGATGGCAAGGAAGGCCCGTTCAAGGATGTGTACTCGGTGATGGCGAACTGGGGTGCCAATCATGGCGCACTCAGTTATGGACACTTCGGTGCCGATCTGATCACCCTCTGTTCGATGCTGCGCATCCCTGTGTGCATGCACAACGTACCCGAGGAGCAGATCTTCCGTCCCAGTGCCTGGTCGATGCTCGGCATGGACAAGGAAGGTGCAGACTTCAGAGCTTGCTCCACCTTCGGTCCGTTGTACGGTACCTATTGAGTTTGTAACGTCATTGTTCCGGGCTGGTTGCAGAACCAGCCCGTTTTCTTTTTCCCCTTTCCCTGCCATTTCCCTCTTATTGATGATGCAGGCAGTCCGGAATATTCAGGCGCAATGCCCGACGGGTCGGGAAATAGGCGATGAGCATCGGCAGGAACATACCGGTCAACAGAGTCAGAAGGTATGATTTGAAAGACCAGACACCCTTCATGATGCCGGAAACCCGATATCCCATATCCATACTGCGCATGAGGAACGAGAAATCCAAGCCATAGGTCACCAAAAAGACGTTGAAGAACGAGGCAAGGAGCATTCCCGCAACAGATCCGATCAATCCGATTCCTCCCGCCTCAAGGAGAAATGCCAGATACAAGGAACCATCACGCATCCCCAGCGCGCGCATCATGCCCAGCTCCCGAAAACGTTCCTGGACTGCCATGAGCATGGTGTTCGAGATCCCTACAACCGTAATGATGAATACGATGACCAGCATCAGATCGGCAGAACCTTCATCAGCTGCAGCGAATGCAAAATAATCGGAAGCAAGCTCCTTCCAGGTCATGAGCGTGCAATCGGGAGCCAGAAGTTGGATTTGTTTTGCCGCATGCTCCAAGTCGGCCAATGAGGAGAGGGCGACATCAATCTCGGTGGCAGAGCCGTCAAGTGCCAGATAATAATCTGCAGTACGGTAGTCCATCATCAGCAGTGATCGGTTGACATTTGGATTCGGGCAGTTGAGAATCCCGACGATCTGCAGGTCCATGACCTGATAGAAGCCCCCGTTGCCCCGGGTCACCAGGGAGATGGTATACCCTACCTTCGCCCCGATATCCTGGGCAAACCATGATCCGATGACCACCTCATTGGCATTGGGTGACGGAAACCTGCCTTCCATCAGCGTATTCTTGAAGCTGAAAACCTTGAAGTCCTGGGGGAAATCCACCGCAGTCACTTCGACGTTCATATTCCCGTCCTCACCGAAATCAGAACTGGAAAGTATCATGTCGGCAAGAAAGACAACCCGCTTGGATGCCCGGTACCCGGCATCCGCCAGGGTTTGGACCAACACATCCGGCTGTTCGATTGCGATATCCAACGGCCTGGAAAGACGTTGTGCATAGTAATCGTTCGCATACAGACGCAGATACCCGGTCTCATAGTCCCGCAAATTCCGCTCCGACTCCTTCTGCATTCCGATGATCAAAGAATCAAAGAGCAAGAAGAGCATCAAGCCGAAGGCTATGGCCGAACAGGTGATGAGCGTACGTCGCTTGTATCGAGTAAGATTCTTGAAAGCAAGGATGATGAGGAATTTCAAGCCATTTCTCCTGTATTCCATCATAGAAGAGTCTATACTTGTGTGACAAGGAAAATGCACAGGACCTTTGCGTTCCTGATTTTCAGGAGTATCATACAAAATCGGAGGTCTGTATGGAAGATTTGCAGAACCAATGGGAAGCGCATCTGACTGAATCCGGCTTGGATGATCAAGCCAGGGAATCGAAACTGGCACAACAACAAGCAATCAAGACATCACTTGAGAGTCTGCTTCCCCCCCAGGAGGCTGTATTGGTCTCCCTGTCCCGCATGGGCTGCTCATTCACTTTGGGAAAACCAACGGTGAAGCTTCAGGAAAAAGGTCGGTTGCTCGCATTTCTGCTTCTCCTGCAGCTCGGACTCTCCCAACTCCCGCAATTGTTCGGGTACCCCTTCACTGATAGCACTGCCGTATACTACGCACTTGAGGCGAGCTTCCTGATTTTTCCGATGCTATCCATCTATCATGAAGGAAAACCGAGCAAATCAGTGATCCGTTTCATCCTCACCTTGGTTATTCTGGCATTGGTGGTGAACCTGCAATTCAAGCAGGGGAAGCAGACAGGGACGTTGACGGTACTGCATCTTCCCTTCCTCTGTATCCTGCTCTCCGCCTTTTTGCAACACGAATCTTCCCGGGAGAAACAGTTGCTTCTGCACCTCCAGGAAGTCGGGGAAACAGCTTTGCTCGCATTCCTGCTTGCCTGTGCAGTCGGAACACTCCAACTGGTTGCAACCTTGCTGTTCGAATCCATCGGCCTTTCGATCAATAAACGTCTGGCGACCTTTGTGCTTACCGGAATACTCCCGCTTCTGCCCTTGACGGCGCTTGCCTTGAAACGGACTGTGGTACCGCATACCAAAGCATTCACCAGACTACTCTCCCGTCTCTTCTTGGTCCCACTTGATCTCTTGATGCTTGCTTTCCTCGTTTCTGCTCTGTTAGGATCCTCAACGATGGGAGAGAACCGCAATCTTCTGTTCACCGTCGATGGACTGCTCGTCCTCGTCGTCCTGATGATCTTTTATGCACAAGCAAGCCAAACACCCCGCTTCCCTATCATCCTTGCCATCTCCTCGATCCTGGCATTATTGGTCGATCTCTTTGCGCTCTTTGCACTCGGGACACGGCTCTTCGCTTATGGTTTCAGCCCCAACCGAGCCGCAGTGCTCGGAGAAAACCTGCTGCTTGCCCTGAATCTGGCCTTCCTTGCATTCCAACTGAGCAGAAACAAACCGACCGATTCCCTGATGGCACGGTTTTTCCTGGTCTATGGGGTGTGGTTTCTCATCGTAGTACTCATCTTCCCCCCGCTGTTCGCCTATCGCTAGAGAAGATTGAGAATTTCATTCCAGACGTTTGGATCCACCTCGATTCCCCGCGCAAGATTCTCTTTTCGGATCTCTTTTCGCCGTTCACCGGGAAAACGCACCGGTATCGAAGGATCGGCGAGCACCGATTGCCTCAAGTCCGCCAAGCTCGCCGCTATCTCTTGTTCCAATCGATCCCGGTCAGGGAAATGAGAGAGGTCAAAAGCCAGGAAGACCTGGCTTACCTCCCCTTCCTTGCCCAAGGTGCCGATGGAGCGGGTGGTCCGTCCACCGGAAAGAGTTGCCGCGATCAAATCCAAGGCGAGCGCAAGGCTGGTTCCTTTCCAGAATCCGATGGGAAGGGGACGCTTGGTTTCCAGAATAGACTGGGCATCAGTGGTCAACCGCCCTTCACTGTCATACCCGCCAGGAACCGGAAGCGGTTTCTGTTCACGGGCATAGGTTTCCAATTTCCCATAGCTGAACAAACTCATCGCCGCATCCACCAAAACAGGCCCTTCTTGTGCCGGGACCGCAAGCACCAGCGGGTTGTTTCCCAGTTTTGCATCCACCCCACCCCAGGCACTCATCAACGGCAGGGTGTTCGTCCACAGGATTCCGATGCAATCCTGTTCTGCTGCAAGCAGACCGTAGGTACCCGGTCGCATCCAGTGGGTGGTGTTGGCAAGCGCCACACAGCCGATGCCGTGTTCCTTGGAGAGTGCGATGGATCGCTGCATGCAAGCATAGGCATTGAGATTGCCCACTCCGCGTTTTCCATCCCACCGTTCTATTGCCCCAAACCGATACACCATCTCGGCATGCGTATGTACATCCACGTAGCCCTCGTCAATATTTCTGACCAAGGCGGGAAAGCGGTTTGCGCCATGGGTATAGACTCCTTCCAAGGAAGTCTCGGCGATCAGGTAGCTGCACAGCTGGGCATCAGAGTCGCTCATCCCGCGTTTGGTCAAAACTTGGACAAACACTTGCTGCATCTGTTCGAACGGTATCCGTATCATAGGTATTCTCCTTGCTCCCAGACCACAGGATGTTCCGGATCCCGAAGATAAAGGACACATCCGAGCACCTTGCGGCGATGGATTTTAAACATTGCGTCCATATAGGTTTGCACTTGGAAACGGTGCATCTCCGGTTCTTTTCTTCGGTCGGTCTTGAAATCTATCACGAAAAGATGATCGCCCCGATCCACCAATACATCGATGGAGCCTTCGGCCACCACCTTCCTGCCTTCCTGCTCGACGGCACTCAGGAACGCTACTTCGCACGCCTTCGTATACGGCAGGATTTCCTTTTTATACCAAGCGCTGTCAATCAGTTGCCTACATAACAGCATGGCATCACGGACAAGAACCGTCAATTCCTGCTTGGTCAGGACGGATGCAAGTGCTTCGGGCAGGAATGCCGAAGGATCGGGTATTTCTTTTCCCAGCACCTGTTCTTCACACAAGGAATGGACGAATGTCCCGAAGCCGGCGGTTTGGGCATCGGCGTATCGACTGAGGATTTCATCGCTTTGGTATAATCTGAGGTTGGGTGCCAGGCCTTGTTCCTCGAGCGGATGCAAAGCGGTAACCGCATACCTGATCGGCCTCAGATCATAGTCGAGACACTCGGCTTCATACCAACTCTGTTCTTCGATATTCAGCCTAAGTTGCTCGGCTGAACCGTACAGCATCTGCTCGCTTATGCCCTCGATGATCTGAAGCCGGGGAAACCCTCGTCCCAATACAGGTTCCTGGGGATCGATTTCCAACGCATTGGTCAGCATCAACAACAGGGTTTGGGCCTGACCTTCCCCATCCAGACTCCGGTTTGCTCTCCCAAAACATCCGCTTACCACCAAATGGGTTTCGGCTCGCGTGAGCGCGACGTACAACAGCCGCTTCAGCTCCGCCCGATCCATCGATGCCTCCTGATCCTGCTCAAACAACTGACCGGCATGGCGGGCTTTTTCCTGTTTTGTTTCGGAAACAAAGAAGGTTGCATCAAGGTAGTGTGGGGTGATGATACCATCACATTCCGAAAGATTGGAGGAACCGGACCTTCCTTTCGACCCGGTATTGGCAACCACAACGATGGGAAACTCAAGCCCCTTCGACTTGTGGATCGACATGACTTGTACCCCTTGTTCCTGTTCCTTGATGACCGTCAGATCCTCAATCTTCTCATTCTGCGCAAGATTCTCCCGCAGAAAATCAAGGAATTGGCTGACACTCTTTCCCATCTGTTGCTGCATCTCGGCCAGCCGATGGAGGAACGTATAATGTTCGGTGTAGACTTGGTATCTGGGATGGGCGACCAAAGAAAGATAATACCCACTGTCGTACCACATCCTATCAACCAGACTGCTGAGCGAAGCCGACCCGACTTGGGCAACAAAGGAGGTATAGAACGCCTTACAGGTCGCCAAACGTTGCGAATCCTCAGCTGAAAGCGAAGACGGGGCGGTGAACAAAGCGCAATCAAGCACCTCGGCAAGAATTCGATCACTAAGATTGCAGAACGGGGAGCGCAACACCGTTGCATAGGCATGCTTGTCATCAGGATAGAGAGCCAGTTGCAGCATCGCATACAGATCGTTCGCCGGAGCTTCGAGCATCAGCGAACGGGCGGTCTGCACCGTGTAGGGGATATCGAAGCTGCGAAAGGCCTTTTCAAAACTCAGCTGATTGCTGGTGGACCGAAGCAACAGGGCAATGTCGCTACTCAGCGGACGTCTCGGACCGCTCTTTGACGGGATGAGATAATCGTCTGTGGACAGCATCTTTTGGATCAATGATGCCACTGCATATGCCTCGGCATCGACGTCTCTTGCTTCTTCTCCCTCTCCTTCCTCCCGGTTGGTTTGAAACGGTTTGATCAAGAGTGTGCAACTGCTTTGCACCCCTTCCTTCGCCTGACGATGCCCCAAGGTACGAAAATCCGCCTCATAGGATTGTCCATTGTTCTGCATGACTGTGGGGAACAAGGCGTTGTACCAACGGATCAAATCCGGTTCACTACGGTAATTGGTCTCCAATTCCAAGCATTCACCGCCGATCTTGGACAGCTCGTTTCCCAGTTGCTTGAATACCCGTACATCAGAACCACGGAACCGATAGATGGACTGTTTCTCATCCCCGACGAAAAAGAGCTTGTCCCGCTCCAAGTCACCGGGTTGCGGGATGCCTTCCTGGTTTCGGTCCCGCCGCTCGGCAAGCAGATACAACAGGTTTTTCTGCAGTGCATTGTTGTCCTGAAACTCATCGATCATGATATAGCGGTACTTTGCCTTGAAAAAAGAACGCAAGGTCGTATCAGTGGAAAGCATCTGGACTGCAAGAGAGGCAACGTCTGCAAAGGTCAGGATTGCACAAGAACGCTTCTGATTGTGCACCGCCGCAATGAAGGAGGAAACAAAGGACAGCACCGCTTCAAGCTGATGCAATCCGGTGAGGACCGACAAGGCGATGGAAAGTGATCGGCGAAGTGAATAGTAAGTGTCCAGGGTCTCTTTGAGATACTGGTGCTCCTGTCCCTTCCCCGCCCCGGGTCTTCGGCGGTATGCAAGCGAGGATCCCAACACCTCCAGATACTGGGCATCGCTTCTGCACGCTTCAAGGGATTTCAGCAGCAGGACGGCATCCTCTTTCGCTCCCTGCACCCCTTTGGTGGGTTCGGTGAAAGCTGCATACTCGCCCAGAAGTGAGAGAAATTGCTGCAGCAAGTTTTCATATTGCGCTCTCACCGCATCTCGGATTCGAAGCGAAGCATCGACAGGTACGGCATGTCCCAAGGGATATGCATGATTGGCCAGATCGACCAGCACCTCGTCGACCAGGATTTCGGGAGCATACAGTGTGGACAGGATTCTGGCACCCTCGCTCATCGGGTCCGCATCAAGCAGATCGTGTGCACAAAGGCGGATATTCTGCAACGTCTGCTCGTCATCAATGACGAAATCCGGGGCAATCCCATAGGCAAGACAGTTGGTCCGTACAATGGTTGCGCAGAAGCTGTCCAGTGTGGCGATCGAAGCTTCGCTGAAAGAGGCTAACTGCGCTGCAATGTCGGGATCATCCTTACACAGCAGAAGCTGGCGGTGAATCCTTTGGTGCATTTCTCTTGCTGCTTTGCGGGTGAAAGTCAGCGTCAGGATTTGGTCGAAGCGTGCCTTGCCTTCCAAGACCAGCCGAAGGAACCGATAACTAAGCACGGTGGTCTTGCCGGAGCCTGCACCGGCTCTGACGACACAGTTGGTGTCGGCAAAGACCGCCTTACGTTGGTTCTCGTCCAATTGGGTCCCGGTACGGGAAAGTACCTCATCGAATCCGATCATAGGGTTGCATATCTCCTTCGGCAAAGCGAACGGTACTCACATCCAGCACAATGTTCCTTGGAAGGAGTCGCCATCAGGGATCCGGTCTCCACCGCCTCGATAAAGCGGGATAGCTGTTCTTCGAGAGCTTGGTCGCATACGAGAGCTTCCTCGGATGCATCACCATCCCAGAGGCTGTAATATCGAGCATCCTTAATGCTGTAATACGAACCGTTCGCAACCCGTTTTTGGAGCACGGAATCCACCAAAAGCCGATACAGCGGCAGCTGATACGATTTGATGCCTGTCTTCACCTTCTTGAACGGTACCTCGCTCTTCTTATAGTCGATGATCGCATACAATGCTTGCTGCGAACCTTCGAGGGCGATGATCCGATCGATTCTTCCCTGAAGGAACAGGGGCCCAAACTCCATTTCCAACTGCTTTTCGAACCCAATGGAACGGGCGAACGGGAACAATCGCGATTCCTCTTCCAGAATACGGGTGATCAATTCGGAGAATTCGGAAACGATCCAGATATGGATCGAATGTCTCGGTCCCTGTTTGCCGTACAGCTCTTCCAAGGTCTCGGTGAAGATCTGGTGCAACTGCTTACGGTAGGCTTGCAGTTGCATCGGATCGAAGGCATCAAGGCTGCTGAAAAACCGTTGGTAGACACGGTGTAGCAGTGTCCCGATCTGCCGGTGGTCTACCAACTGCACATCGTAATCCTGTCTGCTCACCCCCAGCACATACCGACACAGATAGGCATACGGACACCTGCTGAACCAATCGAGACCGGTTGCACTCAGATCGATCAGCATGGCTTGTCCGTGCGCATGCTGAAGCCGTTCCTTCGGCGAACAAGCCATGGGATAACGGGCGTAATCATCGTTGCGCATCGAAAGGGAGGTGCTCCGTGCCTGCTCGAACCATTGCTTCTGACATTCCGTACGTCGTACGGATCCGATCGGGTTTCCCCGATACAGTGATAATTCGGCGAGGTAGGGATCCTCATGGAGATTGGGACTTTCGCTTTGCTCAATCAGCGCCTCCTGCTCAAGGAAGAATGCAGGGGGAAGCAACTCGGCTTCGTAACGGCCCAAATGGCAGGAAAGGTGCAAATCATCACTTTGGAGAAAGACGGCGCAAAACTGTGCGTTGGTGGTATCAATTTCCTTGCGTACCTCCCCTTGGAGATACGAAGGAAGGAAAGACAGGGGTTTGGATACACAGCTGCTGCTTTCCTGGTCCAACCCCAATACAAACAGGTGCTCGGTTTTCAATACGGAGGCCTGCGGCCAACCGTATACAGAGATTCCTTCGACCTTTTGCTGCGGAACATAGCTTCTGGTCTTCAGATAGGAAAGCCAGAAGGAATACAGTTGGGGGTAGGAACGCCGGTCGACCTGCTGCAGGGCTTTTTCGATCTGGTCCAAGGAATCGAGACAGAATGCATAGACATCCTCGCCTTGGACTCCCACCCATTGGGTGGAAATGAAATAGGTATCCTGGAAATGGTTCAGCTTTCGCCTGAGTTCATCCACCTGCGTTGAAGCGATGATATCGAGGATGCTCAGCTTGAAACGACGGTACCAATCCACCAAAGCAGGGTCTGCAAGTCGATCGGTGAATTGGTCGGCTTGCTGCAAGGAACCCTGGAGGATCGAGCGGTCCACCGCTTTGCGGATGAAACGAAGATGGAAATCCCGATCCAAATACGGAATGCTCGGGTCAAGCAGCAGCGATTTGAGGCTTTCCAGGCTGAATTGCTGTACATAGACTTCCTGAAGCAGGGAGAGGAACCTTCCACTTGAATAAGCCAGTGCAGATTTTCCTTCCCTGACCACCAAGGGAACATCATACAGGCGGGCTTCCTCCTCCAGAACCGGGAGCAACTGATCGGGCGCTGCACAACCGATGATGATTGAATGGGCCGGAACCTGGTGCATCAGAAGCGAGCGGACTCTCCTCAGGCAGGTCCTGATCTCCTGGATATGATTGGAGAATACCTCCATGTCCGGAATCCGCTGTACCGAGGGAGTCGGCCGAAGCTCCAGATAGGAGGGCTTGCCCAGCTGATCGTACAGCGTCCGGGCCTCGGCAATCGTGTCGGAGAAGAGGATGCAATACCGTTTAGTTGCATCCCAATCATCCGGTTCCCTGATTTGCTCGAAGCGTGGTTCGAAAAGTTGATGTTCCTCGAGAAACTGGGTGTACAGCTGGTACAACACCAATACATCCCGCTGCAAGTCCGGTGGAAGCACCGAGAGTACGGGAGCTTGTATTGCATCCTTGAGCGCAGGCAACATGCCGGGTAAAGAACCGGCAAGTCTGGTCCTCGATTCGGGGTAATCATCCCTGAGAAAATATTGCAGAGGTACATTTTGATCGAGAATCTGCTGAATGAAGAGCTGACGGATCAAAGTATTCGCCGGTTGCAATGAAGCATGATGCACCAAAAAAAACGAACGGAAGGTATCAAAGGAGATGGCTCGGGAGGAGAGGATCGCACCCTGTTCACTCTGCAGGGCGTAGTCAAGCAGATGGGATCTGGATGCCACCTCGGTGGGAAATACACAGATCCACCCTTCATCGAAGGCTTGCTGTACGTAGGTTTGTTTGTTTCTTCCCATGGATTGCAGTATACCATGATTGTGTGTACGATGAGCGTACGTCATGGAAAAAGAGCGCAAAATTCAGGAACCCTATGCAGCATCGCCGCTGGCAAGCTCCCTTTCGGTAGTCTTGGCCCTCACCTTGTGGCTTTCGCTCGGACCGACTTTCACAATATTGCTGCAGCCATTCCATCTTCCCTACCTGACTGCCAATGCGCCCTTTCTTGCCATGGCCCTGGGCATTGTGCTCGCCAGATATGCTCTGGTGAAGCAACCCTTCATCGTCTGGGTAACCGATGAGCATGCATTCAACTTCTCCCGTTTCACCCGATCATTTCTGGCCTATACGGGAATGGCGACAGTCTTTCTCCTCTACGGCCTGACTACACAGCCATACTACTACACGAAGACGGCGGATCCGTTGCTCAGCAAAGTCTTCCTATTCGTCCTCATCCTGATGTTCACCCCCTTGCAGACTACGTGCGAGGAAATCACCTTCCGCATCCTCCCCAGCAGGGTCCTGCTGAGGACAAGACTGCAGCGCGGTCTTTTACCCACGGTGCTGACCAGTCTCTTCATCGCATTCCTGTTCACCGTTCCGCATCTTTCCAACCATGAAGTACAGCAGGCACACAGCCGCTTCCTTGTACTCGCCTATTATGCGCTCTTCGGCTTGTCGGTCACCTTGCTCTGTTTGGAACAGGGTGGATTCGAACCGGCATTGGCCATCCACGCAGCAAACAACCTCTTCGTGGCGGTGGTATGCAACTACCAAGGATCCTCGCTCCCAAGCCTGCCGATCTGGCAGACCACACGGCCGGTGGGAACCGTCTTCGATTTGGTGCAACTGATGTGCAGCATCGCCTTGGTATCACTCGTACTACCACACCGCACCCACAAGAATTGAACAGTATCGGCTTTCCAGCCAAAGCCGAGTCTTCTCCCCGATTTCTCTCCGGCACCTCGCGATGTGAAACTTGCAAGTCGCTATCGTGTTCGTCGGCAATTACGTCCCTTGGGACTTTCACCCAAGAATGATGACATACCCGTCATACTGAAAAAGGGCCATCGCTTTTGCGATGGCCCCGAAAGAATGCTGTACCTAA
The DNA here is from genome assembly GCF_050256055.1 of Sphaerochaeta sp. Lineage (NCBI taxonomy): Bacteria > Pseudomonadati > Spirochaetota > Spirochaetia > Spirochaetales > Sphaerochaetaceae > Sphaerochaeta > Sphaerochaeta sp. Next base: position 50,410 of record NZ_JBFWIJ010000015.1, read on the forward strand.
ATTTACAGTACGCGGAATGCGTCACGTCCTGCATACTTGGCCGTATCGCCGAGGTAGTCCTCGATGCGAAGCAGCTGGTTGTACTTTGCAAGACGATCGGAGCGGCTCATGCTGCCGGTCTTGATCTCGCCGGTCTCCAGTGCGACCACGAGGTCGGCAATGAAGTTGTCCTCGGTCTCGCCGGAGCGGTGGGAGACGACGGCGGTATAGCCGTTGCGCTTTGCCAGATCAATGGCTTCGAAGGTCTCGGTAAGGGTACCGATCTGGTTCACCTTGATCAGGATGGAGTTGGCAACACCCTTCTCCAGACCCATCTTCAGTCTCTCTACGTTGGTGACAAACAGGTCGTCGCCTACGAGCTGAACGCGATCGCCGATGCGATCGGTAAGCATCTTCCAGCCTTCCCAATCGTCCTCAGCCATGCCGTCCTCGAGGGAGATGATCGGATAGCGGTTCGCCCAGTCTTCCCACAGATCGACCATCTGAGCGCTGGTAAGCTTCTCACCAGTGGTCCACTTGAGGGTATAGGTCTTGGTTTTCTCGTCATAGAGCTCAGAGGAAGCGGGATCGAGCGCAATCATGAAGTCCCCATCACGTCCGGTGGTATAACCAGCCTTCTTGATGGCTTCCATGATGACCTCAAGAGCCTCTTCGTTGGACTGCAGGTCGGGAGCGAAACCACCCTCATCACCTACGGAAGTATTGTACTTGCGACCCTTGAGGACAGCCTTGAGACTGTGGAATACCTCAGCGGTCCAGCGCAAACCTTCGCGGAAGGAAGGAGCTCCGATCGGCATGACCATGAATTCCTGGAAGTCTACCTTGTTGTCGCTGTGTGCACCGCCGTTGAGGATGTTGGCCATCGGAACGGGGAGAACACATGCATGATATGCACCCAGGTACTTGTACAGGGGCAGTCCAAGATAATCGGCTGCTGCGCGAGCCACAGCCATGGAAACACCCAAAATGGCATTCGCACCAAGTTTAGCTTTGTTTGCAGTACCGTCAAGGGCGATCATGGCACGGTCGATGGCGACCTGATCCAAAGCATCCATGCCCTCAAGCTCAGGAGCGATGATGTTGTTGACGTTGTCTACAGCCTTCAACACACCTTTGCCCAGATAGCGGCTCTTGTCCCCATCCCGCAGTTCGACTGCTTCATGGACACCTGTGGATGCACCGGAGGGAACCGCTGCACGGCCCATGGAACCATCCTCAAGAATGACATCTACTTCAACGGTGGGATTCCCACGTGAGTCAAGGATTTCCCTGGCTTCGATAAATTCAATAATGCTCATGAATACACTCCTAATTTCTGGTATTAAACAACAACAGATATATTCGTATCTTTTACCGCTTATGTCAAGGCAACCAAGAGAACGGGGCGGTAAACCGAGAAGGGGGTTCGTTGCCTTGAAACTTGTTTCCCCGTCGAAGTTTCCTTGCATTCCACTTCCTCTAGCCAAATGCATTGATGAAGGCTATCATAGGGGCATGGAATCAATGAACACCCCCTCTCGGCTTCCCGTGTTATCAGAAGACCTTCTCGGCTCCATCATCTTTTCCATGGAGGATCAGGCCAACTTCTATTTTCTCGACCTGGCAGAAGCCTTGGTCGTCCGAGAGGACGAACTGGAATTTTTGGAAAAGGAGGGAATCAGCCAAGATGAACATGACCAGCGGTTTCTCCCCCTTCCCGATTGGCAACCCTCCGATGGCTTCCGTCTAATGGAATTATTTGCAAACCGTGTGCGCAACCCGCTGTACCGACAGCGGTTGCTCGATGCCCTGCAGAGCGGGAAAGGCGTCTTCCGCAAATTCAAGGATACCATTGCAGAAAACCCGGTGCTTGAACGCAAGTGGTTTTCCTTCAAGGACGAACAACTCAAGCGGGAGGTAATCCGTTGGTATCGTGAACAGGAAGGGGTGATCGAGTTGGAGCAACTTCCCTTGGAACACGAAGACCTGACCGAGGACATCCTGCTTGAGGATTTCACCTTCGAAACCTATGAAGGAAAGGCGACCAAGGAAATCCAGGACCTGATGGACTTCCTGTTCACCCAGCTCGAACAAGGTACCGAGGAAAGCAAGGTGGCGGCGATGTTGCTTTCCAGGCGCTTGGAAACCGAAGAATTGCAGCATTTTCATCTTGCACGAACGCAGGATGGGACCCTTGCCGCATTCCTTGCCTATTTGCCGCTTTCCGAATCCCTGGTAGAGGTACCCTACTTCGGGGTGAACAATGAATATCGGGGCATGGGGCTTTTCCGTCTGTTGTTCGATTCATTCTGCAGACACATGGCCCGTTCGCATTACCCGAGGATCATCATCACACTCGCAGGTGACTATCTGGGTCTGCAACGGCTATTCATGCCATACGGGGCACAACCGATGGGCAGCCAACTCTTGATGGCGACCAGGACCTGGAATGCCTCCCACCCCAGCTCTGAACAAGCATTTCTCTAGCCCCCTATAAACAAAGAGGCTCATCGGATACACTACCAATAAAAAAGAGGTGCGAAACAACCATGCGTATAACCATTTGCGAAGATAAACATGATATGGGACTGCAAGCCGCAAAACTTGGCATTACGCTCATCAAGGAAGCGATAGAGAAGAAAGGTTCCGCCAACATTGTGGTTGCAACCGGGTTGAGCCAGTTCTCCCTGTATGCCCATCTGGGAAAAGCGGATCTCGACTGGAGCAAGGTTGAGGCATTCGGGCTCAACGAATATGTGGGCATTCCCGACACCCACCCCTCGAGTTTTCGCTATTATCTGAACAACCGATTCGTCCAGAAAGTTGAGAAACTCGGCGCATTCCACCAGATTATCGGTGATGCAGAGGATCTTGATGCGGAGCTTTCACGCCTGAACACCTTGATCAAGGAAAAGGAAATCGACGTTGCCTTCCTGGGAATCGGGGAGAACGGGCACATCGGCTTCAACGACCCCCCTGCAAATTTCGAGACCAACGACCCGTATATCATCGTGGAACTGGAAGAGAGGAGCCGACGCCAACAGGTAAGCGAAGGATGGTTCCCCACCCTTGAGGAAGTGCCACGCGAAGCCATCACGATGTCGGTTCGCCAGATACTCAAAGCAAAGAGCCTCATTTGCTCGGTTCCCGACCAACGGAAAGCCAGGGCTGTGGCCATGTGCATGTACGATCAGATCTCAGTCTATGCCCCATGTGCGGCGTTACGGACGAAGAAAGAATGTGCACTCTTGCTTGACCGCCCCGCTTCCATGCTCATCATGGGCGACCGTCGTTGAACAAATAAGTAAAAACATCGTGCAAAGCATGGGTATGCCCCTCTTGCTTCTAATATATTAGTATGCTAGAGTATTAGTACAAAACAGCTATGGAGGCACCAGTCATGATGCATATGTCCCTTCGTTGGTTCGGTTCCAAGTACGACACCGTAACCCTTCAGCAGATCAAACAGATTCCCGGTGTGGAAGGCGTCATCACCACTTTGTATGATATCCCCGCAGGCCAGGTTTGGCCGCAACAGCGGATCAAGGATCTGAAAGCAGAGGTTGAGGCAGCAGGATTGAAGGTCCTGGGCATCGAGAGCGTCAACATCCATGATGCAATCAAAATCGGAAACGCCGACCGCGACCAATACATCGCGAATTACATCGAATCCTTGGAGAACCTCGGCAAGGAAGGAATCACCACCGTTTGTTATAACTTCATGCCGGTCTTCGACTGGACCAGGACCGACCTTGCAAAGATGCGCAGTGACGGTTCGACCGTGTTGGCATACGACCAGAAGGTGGTCGACACCATCGATCCGCAGACCTTTTTCGACCGGACCAATTCCAGCTCCCAGGGCTTTGAGATGCCCGGATGGGAACCCGAGCGTTTGGCGAAGGTGAAGGAACTGTTCGATGCCTACAAGGATGTCAGCGAAGAAAAGCTGTTCGACAACCTGATTTACTTCCTCAAGGCCATCCAGCCGACCTGTGAGCAATGGGGCATCAAGATGGCCATCCACCCTGATGACCCAGCTTGGCCTGTATTCAATCTTCCCCGCATCATCACCAGCAAGGAAAAGATCCTGAAGGTCATGAAGGCCGTCGATGCACCGTTCAATGGCCTTACCTTCTGCGCTGGTTCATTCGGGACCAACCCGAAGAACGACCTTCCCGGCATCATCCGCGCTCTTCCCGGCCGCATCCATTTCGCCCACATCCGCAACCTGCATCATTTCGAGAGCGGAGTGTTCGAGGAAGCTGCCCATCTTTCCAGCGATGGTTCCTTCGACCTTTATGAGATCGTCAAGGCTCTCTATGACATCGGCTTCGAAGGCCCCGCCCGTCCCGACCATGGACGCATGATCTGGGGTGAGGTGGCGATGCCTGGATATGGTCTGTATGACCGCGCTCTCGGAGCTTCCTACATCCTTGGACTGTATGAAGCGATCCAGAAGAACGATCAAAGGAAGTAAGATGGCCACTATTGTCCGTGTCACCGCTTCAGAGGAGATTTATCAGACACTCAGAGCCGAGATCCTTTCGCTTCGGTTCAAACCGGGAGAGGAAATGAACCTGCAACTGCTTTCTTCGCAGTTGCAGGTCAGTCGGAGCCCTGTACGAGATGCCTTGATGCGCCTCAGCAGTGACAATCTTGTCGATATTTTCCCCCAAAAAGGAACCCGCGTCTCCTTGATCAATCTCAGACAGGTCGAGGAGGAGCGATTCCTCAGAAAAAGCCTGGAGGAAAGTGCCGTCAAGAAATTCATCTACCAAGCCAGGGAAGAACACTACGAGCGGATGGAACGTACCATCAGCGAACAGGCAGAAAGCATGAAACAGAACGATTTTGTCTCCTTTTTGGAAGCGGACGACCTGTTTCATTCAATCATCTTCGAAGGCATCGGGATGACCAGAATCTGGAAGATCATCAAGGCCCAGGGCGGGAATCATCATCGGATCCGGCTTCTCTCCTTCTACGAGAAGAACGTACTTGCAAACATCATCGACCAACACAAGGAGATGGTGGAGGCGCTTAGGTACAAGCAGATGGACAGCATCCTCCGACTGGAAGACAAGCATCTCTCCAAACTGCTTCAGGAAACCGAATCCATGTTCCAACGCTATCCCGGATATTTCAAGCAGGAGTCCGTACAAACTGGACTGCAAGCTCGCATCGTCAATCTATAGGAGTATTGAGATGAACCTCAGCAATGAAGGACTGAAATCCAAACAGGCATGGGAAGAAAAAGGGTACACCCTCCCCTCCTATGACCGCAGTGCCATGATCAAGCACACCAAGGAGCATCCGAGTTGGGTGCACTTCGGTGCAGGCAATATTTTCCGGGTATTCCCCGCCGCCTTGCAGCAGAAACTGCTCAACCAAGGCATTGAGAAAAGCGGGATCATCGTCGGAGAAGGTTTTGATTATCAAATCATCGACAAGGTCTATCAGAAGCATGACAACCTTACCTTGATGGTCACACTCAAGAGCGACGGCAGCATCAACAAGGAAGTCATCGCGTCAGTGGCAGGCGCTTACAAATGCGACCCCCAGTTCGCCGATGAATGGGAATTCTTCAAGCAGACATTCAAAAATCCTTCGCTCCAGATGGTCAGTTTCACCATCACCGAGAAAGGGTATTCGCTGCGCGGAGGAAACGGAGCCTTCTATCCTGCCATCGAACAGGATCTTTCACAAGGTCCGGCCAAGCCGACCATGTTCCTTTCCAAGCTCACCGCTCTGGTCTATGAGCGGTATTTGGCGGGCGCCATGCCGTTGTCCCTGGTAAGTATGGACAACTGCTCGCACAACGGTCAGAAACTGTATGATGCGGTCATCACCATCGCCACGGAATGGGAAAAGCACAATCTGGTCAAAACCGGTTTTTGCGCCTATCTGAACGAAAAGGTTACCTTCCCCTGGTCCATGATCGACAAGATCACCCCGCGGCCTGATGCCAAGGTGGAAGCGATGCTCAAAGCCGATGGGTTTGCTGATACCGAACTGATCATCACCGACAAGAACACCTATACCGCAGCCTTTGTCAATGCCGAGGAATCACAATATCTGGTCATCGAGGACCTGTTTTCCAACGGCAGACCGAAACTCGAGCAAGCCGGCGTATACTTCACCGATCGCGACACCGTCAACAAGGTCGAGCGAATGAAGGTCACCACTTGCCTGAATCCCCTGCACACTGCTCTGGCCATCTACGGTTGCCTGCTTGGGCATACGTTGATCAGCGATGAGATGCAGGATCCCGAACTGAAACAACTCGTCCATGTCATCGGAAATGTGGAGGGGATGCCCGTGGTTGTCGACCCGAAGATTCTCGACCCCCGAGCGTTCATTGATGAAGTGTTGAACAAACGCTTCCCCAACCCGTTCATGCCGGACACACCGCAGCGCATCGCCACCGACACCAGCCAGAAGCTGGCCATTCGATTCGGCGAGACGATCAAGGCATATCTGGCGGATCCCAATCTCGATGTTAAGAACCTGAAGCTCATTCCCCTGGTATTCGCCGGGTGGTTGCGCTACCTGATGGGCCTTGATGATGAACTGAACAGTTTCACCCCAAGCTCTGACCCACGCCTCGCCGAATCCCAGGCATATGTACAGGGAATCGCCATCGGGGACAAAGGACCGTTTGATGCATTGGATGGACTGCTTGCCGATGAGACCATTTTCGGGGTCAATCTGGAGAGCATCGGCATGGCCGATCTGGTCAAGGCATATTTTGCCGAGTTGATCGCAGGCAGACATGCCGTGCGAGAGACCTTGCGCAAGTACGTGCACTGATGAATACTGTGTGCATTCGGAGAGAATATGCACGAACCTAAGTTCAAGCGCCTCACCCGTGAGGCGCTCTATCTTTTCGGGGGTACCGCCCTTGCCGGGTTTGCCATCGCCGCCTTCATCACACCGGCCAAAATTGCAAGTGGAGGGGTGAACGGCATCGCAACCATCACCTATCACCTGACCGGTTGGGATACCGGTCTGGTGATGCTGCTGATCAGCTTCCCGCTGTTTCTGATCGGGATGTCCATCTTCGGCGGTACCTACGGGTTCAAGAGTCTGGCTGGAACCCTGTTGCTCAGCTTCTGGGTAAGTCTGTTCGGACAATTGACCCATTACCAAGGATTTCTCCCTTACGTCGACCGGATGGACACCCTGCTTTCCGCCATCTTCGGAGGCGTATTGCTGGGCAGCGGCATCGGTATTGTCATGCGCTCAGGGGCGAACACCGGGGGAACGGACATCCTTGCCCAGATACTTGCCCGATTCACCCCCCTTGCCATGGGAACGGCCCTGTTTCTCTGCGATGCAACCGTCATCGTGCTGGGTGCGGTGGTTTTCGGCTTTGAACGGGCTTTGTTCGCCGTCATCACCTTGTACCTGTCGGGGCAGATGGTCAATTACATGGTGATGAATCTCGGCACCAAATATGCCAAGACCGCCTATATCGTCAGTGAAAAGCATGAGGTAATCGGCAAGCGCATCATCACCGAGCTCCATCACGGGGGGACGTTGATTACCGGCGTGGGTATTTTCACCGGCCGCCAGCGGCCAATATTGATGGCGGTGGTGCACAACCAACAGATCAACCATTTGACCCAGATCGTCCATGAAGAGGACCCGAAAGCCTTCATGTTCGTCCATGAAACCTATCAGGCACTCGGCGAAGGATTCGTACCGATGAACAAATTGATGGGGTTATACGAAAAGCGGAGCAAGCAGAACCGTCCAGAACGCTGACAAGCTGATGGAAATACTGCTCATCGCCCCTTGGACTTCCCCGATCTCCAACGCCTTGCTCGTTCCCAAGGCATGGCTGCAGGAGCCGATACCCACTCCGTGGGCCACCGGGTCCTTAATCCTGAACACTTGGGCGAGAGCCGGAGCCAACAGATTCCCTGCCAGACCGGTGATGACCGTCGAGGCGATGGTAAGCGCCGGATATCCTCCGAACTGCTCGGTCAAGGCAATGGCAATCGGGGTGGTGACCGATTTGGACAACAAGCTGGCGATCATCGTTGCATCCAAGCCAAGCAGACGGCTGCTTGCCAAGACTGAGGACAACGCCGCCAATGATCCTGCAAAGGTTCCCAGTACGACCGGGAAAAACGCAGACAGCAGCACCTTTCGCTGTCGGTATACGGTAAGGGCAAGAACTGCGGTCACCGGAGCGAGAAACATGTAGATGAACGAAGATCCCTTCTCATAGGAATCAAGATCGATGCCGAAGAGCGTCAATACTCCCACCACCAACAACATGGCGATGATCAGGGGGTTGGCGAGCGGGGTCTTCAGTTTTTGGTTTATCCACATGCCGATCTGGAATGCAATAATCGAAAGGGTGATGCCGAACAACGGATTACTGGTAAAATCAGCCATGGGACCTCCCCAGCAGGGCTTTCTGCAGACGCTGGACCAGAACCACGGTCCAGCTGCTCACCCCGAAGCAGACAACCAGACTGATCAGATTGACCAGGATCAACTGCCACCAGATGCTTTGGATCAACAGGGCGTAACGCAGGATGCCCACCCCGGGCGGTATGAAGAAAAAGGTCATATTACGCAGCAGGAAATCCGCACTCTCCCCCAACTGCCGTTCGGTAAGCAGGGAGGTGGAAAGCAAAAGGAGGATCAGCAGCATGCTGATAACACTCCCCGGGAGCGTGAAGGGAAGGTATCTGCTGATCACATCACCGACCAGACAGATTCCAAAAATAAGTGCCAACTGATTGAGGTATTTCATGTCCGCATTACGATACCCCATTGGAAGGGATTCTGGGAAGAGGTACCATACACAACGGAGGTACATCATGAACACCATCATACAAAGCCTTCTCTCCAGGAGAAGCGTGAGAAAATTCAAAACTGAACAAGTCAAGGACGAGGACCTGCACCTGATTCTCCAAGCTGCCATCCTTGCCCCGAATGGAAGAAATCTGGAACCATGGCATTTCACCGTGCTCCAGGACCCAAGCAAACTCATACAGCTTGATGAGCTTGTCGCCGGTGCAGGCAATGCTTTCTTCTACCACGCCCCCACCCTGATTCTGGTCTCCATTGAACTGGACAACCCGTATGAAAAGGAGGATACGGCATGTGCGATGACCAATATGATGCAGGCATGCCACGCCTTGGGGTTGGGTTCGGTGTGGTGCAACAGGATCAACAACAATCATGCGCTCGACACCACATTGGAGCGATTCGGCGTCCCCAAAGGGTATCGGGTGACCGGTACCTTGGCCGTCGGGTATCCCGACGGGACATATCCGCCCCCACGCAAGCCAAAGGAAGGCACCATAACTTGGGTTCGTCCGTAACCTTACCCGATGGTCGTTGGTTCCGTACGTAGGGAGGAAGAAATGGCAAAACGCAAGCTGACCGATAGACTGTTCAAACGGGTGGGAAAAGCGAAGAAACGGGGCAAGCGATTGCTTATTCTCCTCTTGGTGCTTCTCGCCCTCTGGGTGCTCACCCTGATATTCGCTCCCAGTGAGACAACCTACGTGCAAGAAACGAGTGCAGGGATCCCCGATTTGGAGTTGCCCGCACATGAGAACACCGATATGTTGGTCACCCATCCAGGATATACCCTGCTGTACGACGAACAATTCGAGCAAGCACGATGGGTGGCGTATTATCTGAGCAGGGATGAACTGTACGGCAGCTATGAGCGGGGAGACGACTTCAGAAGCGATCCGTCCATTCCCACCGGTTCGGCGAATCTGGAAGACTACAAGGGCAGCGGATACGACCGCGGCCACCTCATTCCAGCCGCCGACCTCAGTTGGTCGGAGGAAGCAATGAGCGGATCCTTCTTCCTAAGTAACATGAGTCCGCAGGAAGGTTCGTTCAACCGTGGCATCTGGAGTGAACTGGAAGCGACGGTACGCAACTTTGCGGATACTGAGGGAGGCGTATACGTCGTAACCGGGCCGGTACTGACCGACGGTCCCTACAAGACCATCGGCAAGAGCAAGGTGGCCGTCCCGAAGGAATATTACAAAGTCATACTCGATTACCAAGAACCGGAACGCAAGGCCATCGGTTTCCTGCTTCCCAACGAAGGCTCCAAAAAGGATCTGAAAAGCTTCGCCACCAGTGTGGATCATGTCGAGGAGGTAACCGGCCTCGATTTCTTCCCCAAGCTTCCCGATCCCCTGGAAAAGCAGTTGGAACGTTCCTATGATGTTTCCCAATGGCAATTCGAAGCGTTTCAAGCCAGCAGCGCCGACCGGGCTGCATACAAGGCAGAACCCAATATGACAAAAAACACCTCGAAACCAAGCAAACTTTACACCTTTGCATCCACCACCCTGAGGCGTGTGCTCTTTGTGGTAAAGCATGAGACGGTCACGATCATCGAGCTGTTCGTACCGAAAGCAACGCTCAAAGAAGCGCTTCCGTTCCTCTATTGAAGGAAGCAAACAACGCGCTGAATTCACTGGATTCGCGATAGAAAACCGCAGGCTCCAATAACGGGGCCTGGATCGTATACGTTCCCCCCGTGTATCGGGTACCACGGAACAGGTGGATCCATCGGTCATCAGGAAGATTGACAGAGCGGGAGGTGGCATCCTCGACAAGCACCGGTGCAACCAAAAGGTCCCGTCCAAGCAGGTATATATCCTTGCAAGTGAAGAACGGACTTTGCGGATAATGCAGGAAGACGGGACGCATCACCGGCCACCCGTGTTCTGCGTTCTCCTTCACGGCATGTATCAGATACTCCTTGAGCCTGACATGGATTTCGGTCATCGTCCTGATGGAGTCGATGGTCTGCTGGTCGGAATCAAACTGCCAATTGTCCAGAGGCCGATTCCCTTCATGGGTTCGCATCAAGGGGGTGAATGCAGCGAATTCGGTCCAGCGGATCAAGAGTTGCTTGGACCGTTTCATCCCATACAGGGTCGTATAGCCACCGATGTCGCTGTGATGCAATCCCATGCCACTCATGGCAAGCGACAACGCTCCGGTCAGAGCGGAAGGAAGCCCGTCATCCTCGGACCAATCGACATTCTGGTCGCCGGCCCACATCATGGGGCAGGACCGGAGACTCTCGCTACTTCCGGCGCGCATGAAGAAAAGGATTTGACCCTCCTTCCCTTGCTCCTGGATGGCTTGTTTGTTCACCTTTGCCCAATAGCCGGGCCAGCGATTGTGCTCCAACATGGCTGAACGATGGTTGAACAAGTGGATATCGGTGGGCAGATATTCACCAAAATCGGCCATCCAACCCGACAGCCCGAAATCGAGCAATTCGCGTTTGATCACTTCCTTGTACCAGCTCACCGCATCAGGATTGGTGAAATCGACTACGGCAGCGTCGAATTCTCCAAAATCAACAAAATAGATCGAACCATCCTCCCGCTTGCCCAAAAGGTCGAGACGCTTTGCCTCTTCATAAAGCGGATGATCCTTGAGTACATAGGGATTGATGTATCCCAGGGTTCGTACGCCTTCTTGTGCGAGACGTACGATCTGTCGGTCCAGATCGGGATACAGGTTTTGGTCCCATTGCCAGTTCCACCGAAGGCGTTTCCCGAAGCTGGTGTATTTCTCCCCCTGCCAATCCTGGATCCAGAGCCCATTCACCGGAACCTTGCAAGCGCGCATGCGCCCGAGCTTTTCCAGACAGATGCCGGTCCCTCCCTGCATCCCCAGGATGATGCCGTCATACACCCAGGAAGGCAGCACGGCTTGCCTTCCCAACAGCAGGGAAATGTCACTGACCACTTCCAGCAGGGACTTCTTATGAGAAATAGTGAGGCTCGCAGGAACCTCCCAGAACGTCAATCGATGATATTCGGCATGGGAAAAATCAAAATCTGCATAGCCACCCGTATCGGCATGCAGGAAATAACTTCTACTGGAAACATAGGTCGGTTGTGGATAGAAAGTGGTATGATAGTCTCCCCCTGCCCGGTCAAGCGCATCAGCTGTTTGGGTGATTGCCGTCGCCTTGTTCCGCCCTACGCCTTGTTCCTGGGTCCAGAGAGGAAAGTTTTTCCCGCGAAGATCAAAATAGGAAAATTGTTCGCCGCACCCCCAGATATGTTCGTCGGGGAGAGCGAACAAACGGAGCACCAATCGGTTGTACAGTTTCGGCAGGGGAGAAAAACTCACCTGAAGCCTGTCTTTATGTTCACGGAATTCACAGCTGATGCCTATTTCTCCGGAAAAAAAGGTCAACGTACACACACCCTTGCCTTCCTGCAGGCTCTCGCGAAATTGGCAGGATTCCAAAGGAAGGGAGGATTGGAGCGCATCGGTGATGAAATAGTTGCCGCGATACATGTCAACCGTTTCCGCACCCTGGACCAGCTCAATACAGCACCTGCTCGGCGAATGCTCGAGGATTTTCAACTGATCGTAATACAGGGCGAGTACACCATGTTGCTGGGTTACACTGATCATACCTACCCCTTCACCCCACCGGCGGTGAGACCGCCGATGATCTTGTCATGCAGAAAGGCATACCCGGCGATGCTGGGAATGATGGTGATGATTACAGCAGCATACATGCTGCTGTAATCGGTGATGAACTGACTGCTGAAGAATTTGATGCCCAACTGGATGGTTCTCGATTCTATAGAGGAAGTCAGGAGCATGGCCATCAAAAATTCGTTCCACGAGTAGATGAAGCAGAAAGTGGCCGCAGTAACCAGACCGGATCGGGAAAGAGGAAGGATGATGGATGCAAATCGTCGGAAGAAGGAGCATCCATCGATGATGGAAGCTTCCTCCAGTTCACGAGGTATGGATTTCATGAATGCTGTGACCAGAAAAATCGAGACAGGGATGTTAACCGCAGTGTAGACCAATACCAAGGCGAGCAGCTTGTTGTACAGCCCCGCTTTGGTGATCAGGCTGAAATACGGGACCATGAAGGAAATTACCGGAACCAGAACGCCGGCGGTCAGGATGGTATAGATGACATCCCTTCCCTTGAAGTGTTCCCGAGCAAGGATGAAGGACCCCATGGCGGTCACCAGGCTGTTGAGTACCACGGCGCTTGCTGCGACGACGATTGAATTGAACAGCAACCTTGGCAGACTTGCCATGGAAAGCGCTTTTGCATAGTTGCCCCATTGTAATTTTGCCGGCCAGCCGAATGGATTCGTCTGCAACTCCAGGTTGGTTCGCAAAGAGCTTACCAAAAGCCAGAACAGTGGCAGCAGGGCAATACTGAGCAGGGCGATCAATAAGATCCATTTGAGGGTGTTTGCCGTAAGATAGGCAATCGAGTGCTGTGTTCTCATCGTCTGCTCCTATTGGGCCATTTCACTCATCGGATCGGAAGATCCGAAGAGCTTGCGCAGCAAGGTGATAACCACCGTACCCATGATGATCAGAAATACGCCCGCCGTACTGGCTTCGCTGTACCGCAAGGCATCCATTTTCAGATACAGGTCGATCCCCATCGTCGTGGTGGCATATGCAGGCCCTCCACCGGTCATCAGGAATGTGGATTCGAAATGCCGCATTCCATACGCCATCGCCAAGGTCATCGTAGTGACCAAACTGCCCCTGAGCATGGGAAGCGTGATGGAGAATTCCTGCTGCAGGGTGTTCGCCCCATCGATCTCAGCAGCCTCATAGAGGGAACGGGGAATGTTCATCGCAGAGGCAAGCAGGACGATCATGAAATACCCGATATAAATGACCGTCTGAAAAATGACGGCACCCAAGGCGGTGTCCGGGTTTCCCAGCCAATTGCGACTTTCCATGCCAAAGACAGAGGACAGTATGGCATTCAGCGGTCCTTGGACATTGTATATGGCAACCCAGACCATCGCCAGGGCGACAGTGGATATTACATTCGGCAGATAGTAGACGGTACGCAAAAAGCGCCAGCCAAAGGGCTTTCTGACCAGGATCATGGCCACCAAGCAGGCCAAAGGCACTTGGATGAACCCTTGGCAGAGGGCCCAGATCACATTGTTTCCCAGTGCTTTGCGAAAGGTGGGATCACTGAGTAATTTCTGGTAATTCGCGATCCCGTTGAATTTCATCGCCCCGATCCCCCGCCAACTGGTGAAGCTGGTGATGATGGTGAAAATGAAGGGATAGAGGAAAAAGAAACAGAACAGCAGCGAGACAGGTAGCAAAAAGAGAATTCTTGCACCCCAAACCCGCTTGTTCCGGGTACCGACAGACTGCATACGATATGCTCCTAGGTAGAAAGATTCGTGCCGCCGCAGATCGGCGGCGGCACTTCCCATACAGTATTAGCGTTCGATCTTTCGATCCACCAAGGCACAGAATTCCTCTGCACTGATCTTACCCAAGGCGAGAGCCCCCAATTGCTGGGCGAACTCAAGGGTGACTTCAGCTCCCATGGCCGCCTCAAGGTCGAAGGCCGTGGACTTTGCAGAAGATGCTACGTCATAGAACTGCTTCTGCAGATCATTGACCGGGCGGTAGTCCGTCTTGATGGCGAACATTGCGCCGCTGGTTTCAGCGATCTTGGCGATCGAAGAGGGACTGGTCAGGAACTGGAGGAAGTCCAGGATTGCCTGCTGCTTGGCTGCGTCCTTGGTGGAAGCTGCACAGATGTTGGCCTGCAGACGGCTGATCATGAAATCCTTGGTCGGTCCTACCGGAGGAAGACCTGCAATCTTGATGGAATTGAAGAACGGGGTGGCTGCCAGGTCGGCACGTCCTGCATACCAGGGACCGTTGGAGAATACCGCGGTCCTTCCAGCAAGGAAATGTCCACCGCTTCCACCGGCTCCCAGACCAACCGCATCTGCGGTGGAATAGTCGGTGATCATGCGCTTGGTCAGCTTGGCGGCCTCAACAAATGCGGGATCAGTGAACGGCTTGCTCCAGACGTCGGTTCCACCCAACGATACTGCAAAATGGCTGAACCAGATCATGGATGTCCAGGCGTTGGTGTCGCCGGTCATCTGGCTGGTCGGGGCGATGCCGATACTCTTGAGCTTGTCGAAAGCGGCGAACATCCCATCCATCGTGGTGGGGAGAGAGGTGATGCCAGCCTTCTTGAACGCATCCATGTTGTACCAGATCGGTAGGATTGCCGTTTCCATGGGCAGGGACTTAAGCATGCCGTCCACTGTCGACTGGGTGATCGATCCGGCATCAAAACTCTTCTTCCAATCATCGCTCATGACCTTGGAGAAATCCATCAGCAGATTCGACTGATAGAAGGTGGCGGTAGTCGGGTTGAACTTGATGGTAAAGATGTCTGCCGGGGCTTGTCCTGCGGCAAGACTGGTACGGACCTTCTGCTCGTAGGCATTGTAGTCGGGCTGCGGCTCAACGACCACCTTGATCTTTCCGGCATTCTTGGTATTGAATTCTTGTACCAAGGCTTCCACTGCTGGGGCCTTGCTGTCATTTCCAACCCAGATGCTTGCCCAACGAAGTTCGATCTCCTTTGCAGGAGCTGTTTCGCCTTGCCCCTGAGCGGTCAGGGGAAACACCAAACAGAGCAGCAACAGTACAGTGAGTAGATTCAATTTTCTCAACATAGCACTCTCCTTTGTATCGTAGTTTTGCGTGAAATGCAAACTATTCTCACTCGATAACCTTCCAACCCTTCAATTTGGCCGCAATGACCAAGGGCCTGATATAGGTGCCGTAGACTACCGATGAATGATGAGCCAGCCCATTATCCAACACCAAGTCCAGGACCTCCTTGACCGGCCGGTCGAAAACAGCCTTCATATAGGTTCCCTTGAGTAGTTTCTCCATCGGTACGGCCTTCGCTTTCTGCAGGAACATGCGATAGCCTCCTCGGGCGGAATCGAGGCGAAGCACCGAAAGCTCCCCACTCTTGAGCACAAAGTCTGCAGTCACTCCCTTGCCGCCGGCAAAGTAGGTGTCAAGACTGCGGTTGCATACGCCGTCCCACAGATTGCAGGGAGCGACTCCGCAGTGCCAAAACAGGGCGAAATCCTGTTGAACATCGATTTGTGAGAAGTCGAACAAAAACGGAGTCTCCGCTCCCAGTGCATGATGGGCGATCATGGACAGTGCTCCATCGATATCCCCCTCGCAGGCGAGAATCAAATCCTCAGACTGCAAGAGCGACATGGCTGCACACGGAGAAACCCCGAAATCGCGGGCAAACTCCGGCCAGCAGCGGATGGCCAGAGCGCTCAGATTCTTCGCTTTGTAGAACCCATTGAGTTTAGCCGAAAGTTCAGCCACCTTGTCCAACTGGAAGGAAGAGAGCGTCGATACATCGAAAAGCTGTATCAGTTGTTGCTTTCTATAGGCAATCTCCTGCTCTTCGACCGGCCACGAGAACACCTCGCTCAATTCATAATGGTCGACCAAAGCCCCGGTCTGTCCATAGAGCAGGTTGTCCTGCACCCCGACGTTGAAGAATCCATCCGCACGATAGCCGATGATGCCGATCTTGGCGTTCTTCATTGCCTTGATAACCCGGATGGCATCGATCCAATCCTCATCGATCGACCCCTGAATGATGACCGTGTAGTCGTCGAAGCCGCTCTTGTACAGGTTGGAAGCATTCAAATTCACGCCACATACGGAATTCAGTCGGATCTTACCACCGTTGTAGGGAAGTTCCTCCAGTCCCCACAACAACACGGGCACGGACAATTCACGTTTAAGCTGCAACACCAGATGCCCGAGATGGAAGGTCCCTGAAATGCAGACCAAGGCATCAATATGTTCAGTTGCCAAGCGCGTCGCTGCTGCTTGACCATCCTCCTGACTGATCACCAATTCCTCGATGAACCGCCACGCTACTGCTTCGATCGAAGCTAGATCCCGTCGGATTTGTTCATACAGCTCTTTGGCAGCAAGATAGTCATAGGTCGTTCGTGCAAGACAGACAACCCCGATTCGAACCGGTTGTTTCACAGAATGCTCCTTTGGTGCAGACAACGGAAGAGACCCGTAGCCTCATATAGTTACTTTCCTTAAGTAAGTAAATACCGGAAACAAGGATTCGTCAACAAAAAATGTATGGTTTTTTCCTAGCGGAAGAATTCCTGCAGCACGAGGTCGGATGCTCCCTTCTGGGTAAGCAGCGGATCGTAGGCGGCGCTGAACACCCGAGGAGGAACCGTGCAGAATGCATCAGGCTCGCTGATGAGATGCTGCACCTGTTCACAGAGAGCCTGGGAGATCGACTCGCAGCACCCTACGAACAGGAACGCCTTGGGGGCGAACAGCCGGGTAAGAATTTTCATGGCAACGACCAAATATCCCGCCGCCCGTTCTATCGTCCGTTTTGCCGCGACATCCCCTTCCTGCAGTTTTGACTCCAATCCTTCGAAGAGTGCCAAACGCAATTGCACCGAATTTGCGTCGAGGTCCTGCAGATATGCCTGCAGACACCCGCGCGTGCCGCAACTGCATCGGGGTCCGTCGGAATTGATGGGGATGTGTCCGGTTTCAATCGTCTGATCAAGACTGTTCACATAGATGTGGTCGTCATGGACGAAGGCCCCATTCACCCCGGTACGCAACAGGAAGGTGAACATGCTCCCCTGATGATCATATCCACCATAGCGGTACTCACTGAGGGCAAGGGCGCTGCAGTTGTTGTGCACCCATACCGGGATGCCAAGCCGCTCATACAGCTCGTCGCACAGTGCAATATCCTTCATTCCCTCGATGCGCGGATAATACAATACCCGTTTCTGGGCCAGGTCGACTTGGCCCGGGGCTGCTACGCCAAGGCCGATTACCTTCTGTTTCTCGATGCCCAGTTCAAAAAGGACACGGTTCACCTCATCGACGATCAACGTAATCACAGCCTGGGCATGGATATCCTCTCCCAAGGGATGCATGGCTGAATACACCCGCTCCCCTTGAAAGTCAAAGACACCGAAGGAAAGGAAAGCAGCCCAGAATTCCAAGCCGATCGTATAGCGGGCGTGCTTGGAAACCACATATAAGACCGGTCTCCGACCTTTCTTCGCCACTGTATCCTCAACGGCATTCTGCAACGGAACGATCAAGCCGTCCTCCTCCAAGGAGGAGAAGATCCGGAAAATGGTGGGCGCCTTCAACCCAGTCTGCTGCACCACTTCCGATTGACTCGTACCCGCCTTTCCCGCCTTATGGATGATGGAGAGGACGATGTTCTGGTTATGTACCCGTAAATCGGCGGCCCGCAGTGGATTCCCTTGCATAACAGCACTCCTTGGGGGTCAGTCTAATCCCATCGGAAGAAAAAATCCACAAGAAGTGGCTTTACAAGCCCAGCGGAATGCAATATATTTACTTTCACTAAGTAACTAAAAGAGAGGAACCTCCATGCTTACCTCATCACAGTTGCAATCCTTGACTGCGCTTGCCAAGGAAATCCGCAAACAAACCTTGTATACCATCGGCAACCTCGGTGTCGGACACATAGGGGGAGCCCTATCCATCGCCGACGTGCTGGCCTTGCTCTACGGAAAGGTTATGCACATCGATCCAGCCAATCCCGATTGGCAGGGACGCGACCTTTTGGTCCTATCCAAAGGACATGCCGGACCGGCACTCTATGCCACCTTGGCTTTGCAGGGATTCTTTCCCCTTGCTGAATTGACCAGTCTCAACCAGGGTGGGACGAATCTTCCCAGCCATTGCGACCGGACCAAGACCAAAGGCATCGACATGACCACTGGGTCGCTCGGGCAGGGCCTTTCCGCGGCATGTGGTCTCGCCTATGGACGAAGGCTCGACCACAATCCGGTCTATACCTACGCGATCATCGGTGACGGGGAAACCCAGGAGGGTCAGAACTGGGAAGCGGCCATGTTCGCCGCCCAATACAAATTGGATCATCTGATCGCATTCACCGACTACAACAAGCTGCAGATCGACGGGTATACCGACCAGATCATGAGCCTGGGGGATTTGGAAGGCAAATGGAACAGCTTCGGCTGGTTTACCCAGAGAGTTGACGGTCATGACTTGGTGGCGATGGACGAAGCAGTGGCGAACGCGCAGAGTCAGACGGGAAAACCTTCCATGATCATTCTGGACACCATCAAGGGAAAGGGTGCTTCGTTTTGTGAAGCCCTGCCGACCAACCATAACATGACCTTTGACCTCGAAACGGCAAAGGCTGCCATCGCAGAACTTGGATAGGAGAACAGCATGGAACAGAAAGAGATGCGCAGCGTCTATTGCGATACCCTGATCGAACTTGCCGGTCAGGATAAGCGGATCATGGTGGTGGAAGCCGACCTCATGCGGGCGACGGGTACGATGAAATTCAAGGAAGCTTTCCCCGATCGGGCTGTTGATGTCGGGGTTGCCGAGGCGAATCTGGTAGGGGTGGCCAGCGGACTCAGTGCCGCCGGAAAGATACCCTTTGCAGCAACCTTCGGCTGTTTCGCTTCCCGCAGGGTCTTCGACCAGTTCTTCATATCGTCCAATTATGCCAAGCTCAACGTAAAACTGGTCGGGACCGACCCCGGCATCAGCGCAGCCTTCAACGGAGGCACCCATATGCCTTTCGAGGACGTTGGGTTGATGCGCATGATCCCCGGTCTCACCATCTTTGAACCATCCGATCCGGTGAGCCTCAGGTCCTTGGTGCAGCAAAGCGCCGCATTACAGGGATGTACCTATATGCGACTCCATAGAAAAACCGTGAAAAGCATCTACGCAGAAGATGCCACCTTCACCCTGGGAAAAGGGAATGTGCTCGAGGACGGCAAGGATGTTACCATCATGGCAATGGGGGCGATCCTTGTTCCCCAGGCACTTCGGGCGGCTTCCCTCCTCAAGGATGCGGGTATATCGGCTGCAGTCATCGATATGCATACCGTCAAGCCCCTGGATGAGGAATTGGTGCTTGCCTATGCACGGAAGACCGGCTGCATCGTAACGGCTGAGAACCATCAGACAGCAGGGGGCTTGGGGGCTGCAGTGGCAGCATTCCTAAGCCAGAACCATCCCACCAGGATGGCGATGGTGGGTATCCAGGATAAGTTCGGACAGGTGGGCACACAAGATTGGCTGCAGCAACACTACAAGCTGACGGCCGAGGAAATCGTCCTCCAAGCCACCCGTCTGGTCAAAGAAAAATACTAAAGGAGCAAAGAGTATGACCATTGCAATTGCATGTGACCTTTCAGGATTCCCCTTGAAGAAGGAATTGACCGAACATTTGAAGAGCCAGGGATATACCGTACTCGATTTCGGCATTGAAGGGGAGGATGCCCCCCAGCCCTATTTCATCCAAGCCCCGAAGGTGGCGAAGGCCATCCAGGAAGGTAAGGCGGAGAAAGGCATCCTGATCTGTGGCACCGGCCAGGGAATGGCGATTGTCGCAAATAAGCACAAGGGCATCTATGCCTGTGTGGTTGACGACATTTTCAGTGCAGAGCGTTCGAAGATCGTCAACAATGCGAATGTCATCACCCTGGGTGGTTGGATTACCGCTCCGTTCGTTGGAAAGCAGATCGTGGACGCATGGCTGGCCATGTCCTTCACCCAGAAAATGGAATTCAAGAAGGACTTTCTGACCAATGCGTTCAATCAGGTCGTGGAGATCGAAAAGGAAAACTTCAGATGACAGCAGCTTTGCTCAGTACGACCCAACTCTACTCCATGATGACGCTCAAAGGAGCGGAACTGGCGCAAATGCTCCGCTACGCAGCCCGGACACAAGAAGGTCTGCGTGTCGCCGTGGTGACGGACAATGCACCCATTCCAGCCAAGGCAGCACTGCTTGAGGCATTGCAGGCGCATTGTCAGGTGGAGATCTTCGACCAAGTTCAGCCAAACCCCCGTACCGAGGACATCCAAGCCATGGTCCAGGACAGCCGTTACGATACCTGCCATATCGTCCTGGGTATCGGCGGCGGCAGTGTCATGGACTCAGCGAAGGCTATGGCCATGCTCAAAGCCAATGGAGGAATGTTGGAGGAATACCTCGGCCTGACTCCGACAAGAGCGATAGAAAAACGGAGCATTCCGCTGGTCTTGGTCCCCACCACAGCCGGTACAGGCTCGGAGATGACCAAGGTGGGCGTCTATACCGACAAAACGGGAAGAAAACACACCTTGGGCTCTCCATTAATGAGTGCGTATGCGGCATTTCTGGTCGCATCGCTTTTGGACAGCATGCCTCTGGGTCTGTGCGCATCCACGGGTTTGGATGCCCTGGACCATGCACTCGAATCTTTGTGGAACAAGAACAGCACACCGCTTACTCGAGAAGTGTCCCGTTCAGCAGCAATCCAGGTTCTTTCCACACTCGGCCGTTTATACGTAGCCATCGAATCCGGTAGTCGCGAACGAAGGGCTTTGCAGATGACCATGCTCGAGGCCAGTGCAG
>NZ_JBFWIJ010000016.1:0-71606 GCF_050256055.1 Sphaerochaeta sp.
GCCGTATCATACAATTCCAACATTTCCGAAGGAACAATATTCTGGCTGAGCGAAAGCACATCGAGAATGCGCTGTTTGCGGCTTGTCGGCAAAAGATCGAGCCGAAGCGTGCCGTCGGTTAAAAAACGGAAGCTTCTGTCGGGAAAGGCCAGTGCCTTTTCCTGGAGGACCTGTCTGCACATGGTTGCCTCCGTTGATGGACGCTTGAGAAACTGCCGTCTTGCCGGAAGTTCGGAAAACAGGCCTTTCACCGTGACGGTGGTTCCTTTTCTAGGTCCCCCGCTGAGTACCGCTTGCCTACGTCCGTTGTCCACCGTTATCTGATACGGTTCCCCGCCTTGGTAACTGCTGGCAATGGTGATGGAGGAGACTGCAGCGATGCTGTATAAAGCTTCCCCTCTAAACCCCATGCTTTGGATATGGTACAAATCATCCAGGGAATGCACCTTGCTCGTTGCGTGGCTTTCGCATAGCAACGGCAGGTCCTCGGGGGCGATCCCTTCGCCGTCATCCAGCAAAGCGATCTCTTCCAAGCCGCCCTCAACCAGGCTGGCGGTGATGGACTTCGCCCCAGCATCCAAGGCATTATCCAAAAGCTCCCGTATTACCGAGGCGGGGCGTTCTATCACTTCTCCGGCGGCAATGCGTTGTGCCACCAAAGGATCGAGTCTTTGAATCTTCATGGTATGACTCTAGCACAGATGCACGTCTCTTAGAAGGTCTTTTCCAGAGCAAAGCGTGCGGTGGCGGTGAATTGCGGGACGGAAATGAGACTGTTTGAAACCGGGTAGGATGCCTTGAATTGGATGGCAAACGGTTTGAACAGATACTCTGCAAATACATAGGAAGTTGCATAGGGTCCGGAAAGTAGATTCAAGGCTGAATCTGTTCCGCCAAGGATGGCTGAGATGGTGTCAAGCACACCGAGATTAGCCAATCCGAGACCAAATTTGAATGTCTTCTTTGTATAGGCCAAGGAAAATTGTGAATAATCGGCTTGGTGTGCAGCTGAACTCAAATCGGCGATCTGCAGTGAATTTTCAATCGGTAGGTTCCACACCAAGCGAGCTTGGATTACACTGCCTTCCCAACGAAGATCCGAAAGGATGTCAAACGTCGAATCATAGGAAGTATCTGCAAGCAAATAATTGAAATCATTTACCAGCAAGGGTTGGTCCTTTCCTCCATGCAGGGAGACCAGAACCTTGGTTGCGAATGCTTTGTGTTTCACCGAGACTCCGACACCGATGAGATAATTGGGGAAGAAGGTGGCAAGGGACGTGTCGATGAATTGGGTGAAATCAAAACTGGGATAGGCGGGAAGGTATCCATTGGCCTCCAACAAGGCGCTGAACTGGGTGGTTCGGTTATTGATGATCGGGAACCGGAAACTGAGAAGAGGGTAGAGGTTGATGCTTTGCGAAGGTTGCCGGTCGAACCGAGCCAAGGTGCCGAGCGCAATGCTGATCGGGTATCCGGACTGAGAGGTGTACTGCAGATAGGATGAACCGTATTGCCCTTTGTTGTCCAATAAGTTGGTCAGATACACATCATCGAAGGTGGTGACCAAGGAGAATGATCCGAGTGAAAGCTTGTTTTGGGCGACAAGCTTCGTGCTTGGGCCAAACTGTGGAGCGGTGAAGCTGGCCAATTCGTTGACCAAGCTCCGATTATGGTCGAAGACAAGATAGAACAATGAAGTGCTGAATCCGAGACGGAGTTGGTCGATATAGGAGAAGACATAGGAAAGCGTCGAGAGCGTATCCTGGGGAACCGGCACGATTGTGTTGGAGTAGGTCTGGAAATCCTGTGTCTGTAACGCTGCCTGCAATCGGATGCTGAACGGACCTTGTGAGAAGAACGGATTGAGGACAACGCTGTGTTGCATGCTGTTGCCATTGGTTCCGTCAAGGAAGAAGCGATACGAGAGGTCAGTCCCGAATGAAGTATTTGTCTTGTTCGAGTCGGTGGATGTGAGCAGTCCATTCTGACCAAGTGGTGCACTCTGAATTTCCAGAGCAACAGAGAGCTCTGATTGCTGCTGGGCCTGTCCAGCCTCCAATTCCTGGGCGATGGTTTGGATCGGCTGGGGTTCTACCGCAACGCTTTCGCTGATCTGTTCTTCAATGGCTTGGACCTTGACGGCACTAAGATCCGGTTCGGCGGCGAGAGGCAGGGTGACCGTTACCGAAGGTTCATCGGTTTTCTGTTCAACCACAACAGCATCTTCAGCCGTCTTCGCTTCCAATGTCACCGGCGGAGGGGGCAATTGGACCTGGGTGACAGCTTCCTTTAGGGAGGGCGCTTGCGGGACAAGCGGGTGGATGGTGACGATGATGCGTGACGGTGGTGGTGCCAGAATCGTGGACGTGATATGCCTGACTTTCTCAGGTACGGGGAGTTTCTTGACCTCTACGGTAAGCACCTGTACCTTGCTCGGTACGTACGGTTTTTCTTGCGCCACCGTAATCGAGGAGGAAGCAGGAGCGAGTGGAGCGATGGTAACATCCTTGGTCTGCGGCTTGGGGAGGGGCATCTCTTGGACAATGGCCTTGGGAGCTACCGGTTTGGGTGCAGTAATCGGTTGGGAGAGTTCCTGTATGACCTGTTTGGCCAGCATCATATCCGGGTAGGTTGCATAGGTGAGGTAATACCCGGCCTCAATCGTCTGGATCCGGGCCATTTTTTCCTGCATGAAGAGTTTCTGGAATGTCTTGACGGTGCGTTTTGCACCGGTCAGGGCGTTGTAGGTATCCACACTTCCGCGGAAGGTGGTGACGCTTTCCTCATTGTCGGTCGTAATGACCAGCATCTCCCCATCGCCCTTGAGTGTATAGCGGGAAACCGGAGTGGAGACGGTCAGAGTCCCGTCAGCGTTGTCCGTGGTATTGAAAGTAGCCTTGCCGGATACCAGGTACAGGTCGGCTTCCTTGCTGGTCAGATTGCCGGTGACGAGCAACGAATCTTCATAGATGTTGATCGTGCCTCTGGGTGTTACCAGAAGTATGGGTGAATCGGGATTATGG
Organism: Sphaerochaeta sp.; assembly: GCF_050256055.1. Classification (NCBI taxonomy): domain Bacteria; kingdom Pseudomonadati; phylum Spirochaetota; class Spirochaetia; order Spirochaetales; family Sphaerochaetaceae; genus Sphaerochaeta; species Sphaerochaeta sp. The sequence continues at coordinate 3,027 of NZ_JBFWIJ010000016.1, forward strand.
ATGATCCACCCTTGGGCGATATGATTCGCTTGTTCACTGGTTGCCTCCAATCGGTTGCCTTGGCTGTCAAAAAGCTGAAGGGATGCGATATCCCCGTCGCCGATAAAAACGGCGTCCTCAGCCCAAAGCGGCGAGAGGAGGCACAAGGCGAGAAGCATCAGGCCAATGGGTGTGGTCAACCGGTTCATAGAGTCTCCTACACTGAAGTCAGAGAATGGCTATCCTAACTGCAGTATCAAGCGTAAACGTAGCTTCGGCCTTCTCGTCAAAGACGACGTTCAGCCCAAGATCAAAGGAATAGGGTTTCATCTTGACGACCGCCGAAGCCGATACCACAACATTGCATAGCGTTTGCAGTCCTTCAAAGAAACCCTCACCCGTACTGCTAGGATAAAGCTTTTCATACGTCAAGTCCAGCGCCATGATGTTGAATAAGCGCTTGTCTATACGGACATTGGCTGTAAAATGATAGTCATGGTACACCCCTTGGGTGGAAAGCCCTGTCATCTTTGCCCGTAGATAGACTCCCTGCCGGACAAAGTTGAGCGAGAAGAGGGCGTCGAGTCGGGACGTACCCAGATCGACTTGCAGTGCATCGAGCATCTGTTGGGTGCGACTCTCAAAATCAGAAGAGAAATAGTCGGCATAATAGGAGCCGAACACGGGAACGGTTACACTGGTGTTGAAAACGAAGAAGCTCTTGATATGCCCCCAAATTCCGTATCGGTAGGCGAATGCAGGTTGCAACGTGGTGCTGTCAGGTGACTGGGCCAAGAGATTGGAGAAAAAATCCAGGTTGAAGAAGGGCTGTGTCGCCAAAGGCAGGGATACATCCAGGGCGAACAGGCTCCTGTCGAGGGTGGCCATACCGGTTTCTTTGCTCGGGTTCGGGTCCCATGCATAGGAAAGACCGACCTGCAAAGAGGAGAGCGTCTTGTATTGGGTGTATTCCGAAAGCGGACGGGCGAAGATTCTCCAGGCATTCAGTGTCGGGGAGAATACATCGTTGGTGATGAATTCGAAGCCGGCATCTCGGATGCCGATCAATTGCCCGTCAACCATGAGATCCAGACCGGGACGGCTGGTCCGACTCGGCACAGCCCTGTCGAAATATCCGTTTATCAAGGCACCGTCGCCGAGGGTGATGCCCAAAAGTTTACCGTAGCGAATATACAGGTTTTCGTACCGATCCCCGAATTGGATGCTTCGCACAAAGCGGGAGAAATGCTTGGCCAAAAGGGTTGCATATTCACTGGTCGAGGTGCCCGCCTGTTTTTCCGGGGGCGAATAATCGGAGAAATCCAGGGAAACACCGAATGGATTGGTGGTGTAATTGCCTTTGATCTTTACATCGAGCTGAACGGAAACCTTTCCGAACGAAAAGTCAGGAAGATAGGAAAGGCTGAAAAAGCCGTCTGATGTGGCCATGCCTTCCAACAAACCGTCGGAAGAAGGAGCCAAAGGCCACCCCTCCACACTTCCGTTGAAAGAAGAGTCCGAAGGAATGGAAGATGCATCTGTTGTCGTTGGAGTAGGTTGCACTGTATCCGTCGGTAGAGGTTCGTCCGCTCCGAAAACGGGGAGGACAACCAACAGGATACAGAGCAGGGCCATAGTGTAACGACTGCTCACACGCTATTCCTCCTTCCCATCTTCATCATCCCACATTCTTAGTACTGATGTAAACAGGCTCAGAGAATGCAAGTTACAAACGACCTTCGAATTGATGGGCATGATAGATGTGTTCCCTGGTCAGTTTATCCAAATGAGCAAGGTCTTTGATGATTGGCTTCAGTCTTGCGCGGATATTGGTCTGGTCATACGGGCAGACCGGTTTGACCACCGGAAGATCATATACAGTCGCCAGACGCTGGGTCACCGATTCATGGACTTCTATCATGGGACGGATGATGTGGATTTTCCCATCGAAGAAGGGTTGTACCGGTTGCATGGTGGAGAAATTCGCCCGAAAACAGAGATTCATCAAGCTTGTTTCCACCAGGTCATCCAAATGATGTCCCATGGCTACCAAGCCGATGTGCTGTTGTTCGCAGTAATCGAAAAGAATGCGCCTACGGTTCCGCGAGCAGAGATAGCAATTGAATTCACCTTGAAAAGAAGACGGAAACTGATGTTCGTCGACGATGGAAAAGTCATAGCCGAGGTCGGTGAAATAGGTGTTCAGCAGCTCTCGGTATGCATCGGGGATCGGGTGTTCGATCCAATTGATCATCAGAGCCTTCAATTTGTATTCGATCGGAAGCCATTTTCGTCGGATTGAGAGGGCAAGGGCGAGGGCGAGGCTGTCCTTGCCTCCGGATGCCGAGAGCAGGACGGTATCGTTCTCCCGGATCATCGAGTAGGTGTTGATCGCTTTTCCGGTATGTTTGATGAACCGCATCACCCAGGGGGGGATGTCTCCGTCGATGAGGGTGCGATAGGATAGTTTTTCCATGAAATCAGAACTCCAATGCTGCTTTGATTTCCGTTTCCGACAGAAAAGCAGGCGAGAAGATTCTGAATTTTCTCAGACTTTTTGTAAAGACCCTACCAATATCATAGGAAAAGATTTGGTCCAGAGCGCTGAAACTGGACAATGATCCATCCTCACCAAGTATGGGAAGATCGGCTTCGAAGCCGATTGGTTCGGGAATATCGATGACCAATTGCAGGGATTCGATGCCGAGGCGCTCAGCCAACCGCGTTTCGGTTTCCGAGCGGTTTGTCAAATCGTTCGTCTGTTTTTCCCATACACCCTCCGCTTCATAGGGTTTTTCATATACACAACGGTAGAGTTGGTTGTCACGAACCGCCTCAAGCAGGGCATGGGCATGCAAGGTCTTCTTTTCAGGAAGTAGGAAGAATTGCTCGTCATCCAAGGCGTAGAGTTCCTGGGGTTCCAGCATCCCATCCCCGAGATCAGTGAGGATCGCCTTCTTGATCATCGCCGTTGCACTTCGGGTGGTACGATGCCAATACACATTGCGGTACATCAGGTATTTGCTGAACAGCAGATGCTCGACCGAACCCAATGCCTGTTCCTCCAATGCGAGGTTTCCTTGGTGTATGGTCAACTTGTCGGTTATATAGGATACATCCTGGGTTCCATAGGGGACGCCGCAGAAGAATGCATCGCGATTCAGGTAATCGAGTTTGTCAGGATCGAGCGTGCCGCTGAGCAGACGTCGATAGAACAGAATTTCTTCCTGTTCACACGAAAGCTGGTCGTCGATGACGGCGGCCACCAGATACGGATCCAGCTGTGCCTTGGCTATGGCAGCGCGCAATCGGTCATTCTCGAGGATCAAGGAGGCGGCGATATGCTCATGGTCCTGCAGCGCAAGTTCCTTCAGCGAGTGGGCGAAAGGGAAATGCCCGATGTCGTGCAACAGGCTTGCACACAGGAATGTGCGCATTCCCTCTTTGGTGAACGGCACCTGCTCATTGGTTTGCATGGCCTGCTTGAGCAGGCTTGCGAGCATCAGAAAGCTTACGTGATATACCCCCAGGCTATGGTCAAGCCGGGTATGGACGGCGCCAGGGTACAGATGGAACGTAGGTCCGAGTTGCTTGATCCTTCCCAGTTTCTGGACTGCGGGAGTGAGAAGGATTTGTTTCATGGAATGGGAAAGCTGGATGTCCTTCCACAAAGGATCGCGGATACTTGTCTGTTGCTCACTGTATAATGAATACAACAATTGGGCGTTGGAGGTTTGCATAGCTGTATGGTAGTGGAACCCATGGCCGCTGTAAAGCAAGAAACTTTCGTTGGCAAGAACAGATCGTGCGCATTAGAATAGAAACAGGACTACCACAGGAGGCGCCATGCAAACCTACTTGATCATCACCGATGATTTTACCGGTGCAACCGATACTGGGTTGCAGTATGCCAGGAACGGGATTCCCACCCATGTACAGGTGGGATGTGCAGAAATGTTGCAGAAGGATCATGCGCTCGTCTTGGATACCGAGTCACGCAATCTGGATGCCCCTCAGGCAAGAGATGCCGTGCAGCGCGCGCTCTCTTCGCTTTCCCTTGATGAAGATGTGGTGGTATTGAAGAAGGTGGATTCCACCTTACGGGGCAACCTGGTCGACGAGGTCGACGAAATTTCTCGGTTGCTTGGCTTTGATATGATCCTGGTGGCCACCGCCTTTCCCGCCATGGGCCGTACATGCCATGACGGGGTGGTCCGTGTCCATGGCGTTCCGCTGCTTCAGAGTGAATACGGAAAGGATCCGAGAAAACCTGTACAAGAGGACAACCTGAGAATACTCTTTTCGTCCTTGGCCGAGGTGACACCACTTTCTCTCGAGGATTTGCATGCAGGCGTATTCCCTTCACTGCAAAGTCGGTTGGTGGTGTGTGATGCCGTGGTGCAAGATGATTTGGATCGAATCGTTGCGTGGGCCCGTCAGAGCGCCAAGCGCGTTTTGTATGTCGGTAGCACCGGGTTGGGTGAAGCCTTGGTGACATCCCACCGACCCGATCGTACGGTTTTCGGGCTTGCCGCCAGTCTGAGTGAAGTGACGCGTTATCAGATTGCCTATGCTGAGGAAAGCGGGATAGAGACGATTGTCCTTCCGGTGGAGCTTTTGATGGTGGAGGCCGAACTTGATGCATATGCCGAGCAGATCATCTATGCACTGAACCACGGAAAGGACATCTTGTGTTGTGTTTCTTCAGTGCATGACCGTCGTGCATACGAAGCATCCTTGCAAATCGGAGCCTCCCTTGGTCTGCAACCCGATGAGGTCGGCAAGTTGGTACAGCAAAGGTTCGGTCTGTTCGCCCAACGGGTTCTCTCAAAAACCAAGGTGGGCGGATTGTTTTTGACTGGAGGTGATACCGCAATCGCCTTACTGGCCTTGTTGGGCATCCAACGGGTGGAGGTGGTTCGGGAGGTTTGCGCAGGCATTCCGCTTCTGCAGGTACTCGATCCAGAGCACCGTCAGCTGCGCATCGTGACCAAAGCCGGTGCATTCGGAAAGAATGATGCTATAGCTTATGCCTTCAGGGTATTGAAGGAATACTAGGGAGAAGGAGAACCTATACGTATGAAGCCATTTGGCATTACCGTCGGGGATCCCTGCGGAATCGGTCCGGAGATAACCTTGAAAGCGCTGCATGCGAGTCCTGACTATCAAAAGCAAGCGCTGCTCTTCGGTAGTCGCTCGATCCTTTCCTATTACGCGCAACGGCTTGGGTATCGATTCAACTTCAATACCATCGACACTCTGGCCGACTGGGATGAACGGGCGATCAATATCTATGATCCGCTGCCCGTGGAGGTGAGTCGGATTCCGATCGGAAACGTTTCGGTAATCGGTGGGGAAATTGCCTTTCAGAGTGTTCGTTCTGCAATCGAGTTCGCCGTACGCAAGGAAATCAGGAGCGTCGTCACCGCCCCCTTGAACAAGGAGGCGTTGCATCTGAGCGGGCATCCGTTCGCCGGACACACGGAAATCTTTGCCGCCTACACCCATGGCTCATCCTACGCCATGCTGCTGTTCAGCGATGCCTTGAAGGTCATTCATGTATCGACCCATGTAAGCCTGCGCCAAGCCTGTGATGCATGTACCAAGGCACGGGTGCTTGAGGTGATTCGCTTGGCTCATCAGACGATGCAAAAGATCGGCTATGCGCATCCTCGCATTGCCGTATCCGGATTGAACCCGCATGCAGGGGAGCATGGATTGTTCGGAACCGAGGAGATCGAGCAGATCATGCCTGCCGTCGAGCAGGCGAGGGCGGATGGCCTGGAGGTCGAGGGTCCGATCCCGCCTGACACGGTCTTCATCCGTGCCCTGAAGGGAGTTTGGGATATCGTGGTGGTGATGTACCACGACCAAGGGCATATCCCCTTGAAAATGCTGGCTTTCGACAGTGGGGTGAACATTACCGTCGGCTTGGATGTAATCAGAACCAGTGTGGACCATGGAACCGCCTTCGATATCGCCGACAAGTTGGTGGCTAAGGAAGAGAGTCTGCTCAAAGCCATAGAAATAGGTATGAGGCTGTAGCAAAACCAAAGGAGGGGTCACCCCCTCCTTTGCTGTCGATACCGTTCTTTCTTATTTGACGAACGGAATGGCGTACGGCCCATCACTGAGCCAGAGGATCTTCAACGCTCGGTTCCCCTCGCGTTTTTTAATGAGGGAGATCGTGTGTTGGATCACTTCACTATAATCCTTGCTCTCGGTCAATGCTGCAACATTGATGCCCGGCAGTCCTGCACCTGCAGTACCGGAAAGCTGGGGGGCGAAGTAATAATAGTGATCCAAGGGGATTTTCTCAAACGTGGAAGCCCATTTCTGAACCTGCCACTGGTCGGGAATGAACGGCCAATCCTTGCTGTGCAGAACCTTGATAAGCGCCTCAGCCCCGCACAAGGAAAGAATTCCCAACACCGTCTTGTAGGTGATCGAACCGATGATGTCCTTCTTGTCGGTGAAGTTGGCGATGCTGATCAGATATCCGTCCTTTTTCAGGGCTCCGATGGCGGCGAAAGCCGCTTTTGCACTCTGGTAGTGATTGATGCCGACGAATCCCGCATGGGTAATGACGATGTCCGCTTCCTCCTTGATGGGAATACGGGCGTATCCTTTGACCATCTCGAAGGCGGCAAGGTGGGCAGCCTGAAGATCACCGGCATACACCCCGGTGATGGCGAATTGGTGATCAAGGGTCACGTTGACGATGAAATCCACCGTCGCCATTTTGGCAAACGTCAAAGACTCCTCATGGACCGGATTGCCGACCAGGTTCAGATCGCGTGAATCGGGGTGACCCATCAGATCCGCACCGTGGAAGAGGAACGTGCCATGCTCGCCGATCAGGCCGGGACAGACGGATTTGCGTCCACCGCTTACGCCGGCCATGAAATGACTCTCCACCAACCCGGTGAGAATCTTCAGATCGGCATCGACGTACAAGCTGTTGATCTTCACTTCGCTGCCCCTGCTTGTCTTGCCCAGATACGTGAGCTGATCTTCCGCCTTGCAGTCGTGATTGACCACCTCTATTGCATGTTCGAATACCCAAGGATCGATGACCCGCTCGATCTCCTCGTCGGTCATCGGCCGGTGGGTGCCTGTGGCAATGAGCACGGTCAGGTGCTCGGCTTCGTATCCAACTTCAAGCAGGGTGCTGAGAATAGGGACAAGAATATTTCCCTTGCCTTTGTACGGGACCGGGCGGGTGTTGTCGGAGATGACGATCACCGCTTTTGCATGCTTGTTCTTTGCCAATTTTGCTTCGGCAATCTCTCGCAGGGAAGCCGATGCTATGGGATGCTCAAGCGCCTCTTTGATTGCGAGTTCACTATCCGCAAGAGCAGAAGGGGCTTGCATTCCATAACACACCGTATCGTCAGGCAGGATGAGATCCTTTTGCAAGGGATCTATTGGATTGTGTACATGCATAACATACTCCTGGATGACAGAAAGACGAACATTCGCTCGTCTTTCTTGTCGATTGTATACAAACGAGTACCATCAGCTTAAAGCTGTTGGCCCTTTGCGTCAACCGCTACACTGGAAGTAGTCGGATGTTCATTCACTTCACCATGCTTGAGGTCCCTGCGACAGAAGAAATCAACCAGGAATGGAACCAGGATTGCCGTTACAATGATCGAAGCTGCAACCTGTACCGTTGCCTTGTCTTCGAACGGTTCCCATGCCGGATCGACCAAGGCCATCAAGGGGATGTCGGCAACACCTGCGACTCCCATGCACATCATTTCGAAGAATGGACCATCATGGGAAGAAATAACCGCAATGGCACCGACCTCCGACTCATCGCCGTATTTGGATGCAAGTGCGGTATACAATCTCCGGAAAGCAGTCTCGGGCCCGGCGACACAGGCAAAGAAGACACCGATGTCCAAGCCGGAGAACACTTTGCGGGTGTTGATGACCAGACCTCTGTACAAGGACATTCCAGCGGTCTTGGAGTTGATCTGTGCAACGCTGTAGAAGCACAACAAGGCTATTTTCTTGCAGTACCACAAAAGTGTATATTGTCTACAAAAATACTTCACTGAAACAGCAACTATTTCCTTTGACAAAATTGCTTGTTTGGGCTGTGATAGAGGTAATGATACAAAGAAGAACTTTGCTGATTATCCTGCTCTTGTTTTTCTCATCCCTGGCCTTGGATGCCAGGGATGCAATCCTTGCACGCTTGTCCTATCAGCTTCCGGTACATGCTTCGATCGGTCAGGTTGTCCAGGTACAGCAAGGCAGTGCGGAAGAGAAGACCATGCAAGCTTTAGAAAGCGCCTACTCCCAAGTATGGGTGGATGGGTATGTCCCGGCCTCCCTTCGTCAGGCTTTCGTGTATACCTATGACTCGCTGCTTGTGTCACTGCTGCCGGTCAAAGAAGTTCAAATCGGCAAAGCGGTGAAACGGGATGTGTTGTTTGAAGTACCGTTCGCCGTGTACCAACCTTCGTACCGGACGGGCACCATGATCTGGACCCCCGATGAAGCGGGGGATTGGGTGTTGCTTTCATTGACGGTTTCGCAGTGATCGATCGGTGGGTTATTCCGTCTTCTGGATGACCAACACGTAGTCACCTTTGGTTTTCGTGGTGAAGGTGTACGAGCCAACCTGCTCGGGGGAATCGGTTCCGAGGTAGTTGAACAACACCGAAAGGTCGGCATCCAAGTCTTTCAGATTCAGCACGATTGACGTTTGTTGGGGTTGGACGATTACCTGTACATGCTCCATGTCCGCTTGGTCGAGCAACGGCCCTTCCCATTGCTGGTTGTCCGGGTTGATGGGCGGGACTTTGCTGTATACGCCGCACCCGGTAAGCGACAACAAAACCGGCGCAAGCAGCAGCATTGCACACAACCATCTGATATGAGCACCCCGTCTCATGCATTCCCTCCCACCGGACAGCATTCCTATTCATAAGCAAGAACAACAAACGAGGCGGATAATTACAACATATTTTCCACCTTGTCGATGGAAAGAAACGGTCGAACGCGCTACAGTGAACCTTCAAGGAGCAGAGCAATGGCGTTGATGCATCTCGATTTCTTTTCCGATACGCTGAAGATAGACAGCAGTGTGCATATCATTTTTCCCCAGAAATGTGAGCGTTCTCCCTCAATACCGGAAGGTCCCTATAAGGTGTTGTACCTGCTTCATGGCTTGAAGCAGAACGAGACGAGCTACCTCCGCAATTCCAATGTGGAACGGTATGTGCGGAATCTTCCCTTGGTTGTGGTGATGCCCTCAGTGGATCGAAGTTTCTATACTGACCAAGTACGGGGTTATCCGTATTTTACCTATCTGACCGAGGAATTGCCGACCTTGTTGTCTTCCCTGTTCGCGATAAGCACCAAGGCAGAAGATACGGCGATAGCAGGACTATCCATGGGTGGCTACGGTGCCTTGAAAGTCGCGTTGACGTATCCAGAGCGCTATAGTGCTGCCGCCAGCATGAGCGGTGCCGTCGACTTGGTCGATCTGAGCAGGAAAATTGAGACCGACGGGCAGATTTTTCCTTATGAATTTGAAAACACTTTCGGAGTCCTTGAGGATTTGGAAAACAGCAGGCATAATCTCTTTGCCTTGGCACGCGGCATAGCGGAAACAGAAGGGAAACCTCGGTTGTACCTGACCTGTGGGTCGGAAGACTACCTGTTGGGAGGCAACCGAAAATTCGTCTCCGAGTTTTCTTCAACTTTCCCCTTGGTCTATGACGAATACCCAGGAGCACACACCTGGGATTTCTGGGACAGTGCCCTGCAACGGGTTCTTTCCTTTCTTTATGCTTGTTGAGATATGGTGAGTGTTCCTGCAGCAATCCAACGATCGTCAACGGTGAAGATGATATCGGCTTCGCACCAACTGCTGTAGGTGAGCAAGTCCTTGACCATTTCCAACCGGATCGCATCAAGTTGGCGGAGCGGCCGCTCTTCCTTCAGATAGATGTAGATCAAAACCGAGAGACTTCTTCCCTGCTTGGAAGCAAATACCTCCGAACGGAGGAAATCATAGCGGTGCACATACCGGTTCGCTATTCTCTGAAGATCTTCCGTTATGGAAACCGAAGGGGCCGCCCCCAATAATTCCTTGGTATACTGGATCAGATCGAACAGCAACGTCGGACTAAGGCAGCACAGGAATATCAGCGTCAAGAATGGGTCGATATAGTTGGCAAGGAAGGAAATTTTGCTGCTGCGCACCAGATAGATAGCCACCAAGGCAAGCACGGAAGCTGCACTGAGCAGCGTATCAAGCATCCATGCTTTGCTTTCCGCACGCAAGACAGGACTGGCGAGCAACTTAGCTTGGCGTGCCAGTGATCTCCATACCCAAAAACAGACAAAGAAAGAGAGGAGGGAAACAGGAAAGGCCAGGGAGAGCGATACTGCATACCCTCCGCTGAACAGTGAGCGCAACGCCGTTGCTCCTACAAATAGGATCATGCTCAGAAGTACCATGGAACGGACGATGAGATAAAATGGTTCGAAGGCTCCGTAGCCAAAGGGAAACTGCTCGTCATCTTCCTTGAAGACAAGGTTGACGACTCTCCCGGAGCCGAGGATGAAGATGCTCTGGATCAAGGAATAGAGTCCATCGAGCAACATGGATTTTGCATGGGTGACAAAGGATGCGACCAAACCGAGTATGCCGAATCCAAGGCATACGAAGGTCGTAATCCTGAGCATGGTAAGTTCCCGCTGTTTTGTGTTCATAGAAATTCAGTGTCCAGGCATGGCGTTCCTTCGCCCGAGATCACCGTTTGTGGTCCTACGCATAGGACAGACAGAAGCTGTCAATCAGGTGATATGCTGGTATTTGTATAGAAATACTATAACTTATTTACCGCATTTCAGCAAGTTGCATCAGGATCTTTTCAAAATAGGGGAAGACCCCCTTGATAAGTTGTGTACAATACAATATATTAATGAAACAATTTCTCATTAATATTCTATCCGTTTATTGAGGTGCTGTATGCGAAACGCGAACATAAGATTCTTGCTCGCCGTATTGGTTGGGAGTATGCTCTTTCTCCTTTCCTGCTCTAAATCCGAACAGGTGAATACACCGGTTCAGGAAGTCTCGGCCGCCACCGATTACTCGCAGGTGGTTTCCTCTGCAGTAGCAGTAACACAATCAGCACTCCGTGACAAGGTGCTGGGAAGCGGCATCATCCAGGGACAGCAGGAAGTGGTGATCAGGGCCCGAAACACCGGGGAAATCACTGCAATCTCAGCCAAACTTGGTGCTCATCTCCAAAAAGATGATGTCCTGTTGGAATTGGACGACACCATTGCAAAATTGACCTTCAGCCAATTGAAAGCCCAATATGAAAATAGTGTCAAGGAACTTTCCGTCAATGAGCAGTTGTATGCGAAAGGGGCGGTGGCGCTGGCGACCTTGAATCAACTGCGCTCTTCGGTCGACGGTCTTTCCGCCCAGCTTGAGAACGCCAAAAACGCATTGACCAATATGAAAATCACCACCCCGATAACCGGTAGCATTGCAGAAATGACTGCATTGGTTCCCGGCGATATGCTTTCAGCAGGTACTGTGGTTGCACGAATCGTCGATGTTCAGCACCTGCGCATCAGTCTGGCGGTGGGGCAGGCCCAACTGTTTCTCATCAAGGAGGGCGACCGCGCCGATATCAGCGTCAAAACTCCCGATGGGGTTATCACTACAGAGGGGAAGGTGAGTGCCATCAGCGCAGCTAGTGACAGCAGGACCGGCAGCTGGACGGTCTATGTGGACTTTGAGAATCCACGGACCGATCTGCTTCGGATCGGGATTGTCGCCGATGTGGTGATTCATAACGAAGATGCTCCTGTATATACTTTGGTCCCCAACTCAGCGATGGTCTATCGCGATGGAAAAACCTTCGTCTTTGTTGCGGAGAATGATCAAGCACGCTTGGTGGAAGTGAAGGTCGTCGATCAATATGGGGATCAAACTGCTGTGGAAAGCCTGCAGAAAGGGTATGAACTGAAAGGTCGGAAGGTTTTGGTAAGTGCGCTCTCCCGCTTGTACGACGGAACGTCCGTCAGTACAGGCCAGCGGTAGGAGGAAGGTATGGACGACCGGCAAAAAAAATTCAGCCTTGGCTCGTTTTCGGTAACCAAACCCGTATTGGTCAACATCCTGATGGCGACCATCCTGGTACTTGGGTTCTTCTCCTTGGTTCGGCTGCCACGCGAGCAATTCGCTGAAGTCCCTTTCTATTGGGTCAATATCATTGTCCCCTATCCCGGGGTGGCGGCGCAGGATCTGGAAGCATCGGTGACCATCCCGGTGGAAAACGCCGTCCGTGGCGTGGACCGCTTGAAGCAAATCAGCTCGGTTACCAGCGAAGGTTTATCGGTGGTACGGGTGGAATTTGATGATGGGATAAACGACCAGTTATTCAAGACGCTGTTCCAGGATGTGCAGACCCGTTTCAGTCAGGTCACTCTGCCCGATGGTGCGCTCACTCCGGTCGTTGACGACTTTTCCTCCTCCGATTTCCTTCCCGTCATCGAGGTGGTCATCAGTGGGAATCTTCCGTACCAGGAGCTCAGGTCACAAGCCCTTTCCTTGGAAAACAAGATTCTTTCGATACCCGATGTCTCGGATGTACAGATCATCGGGTTGCCAGAACGTCAGATCCAGGTAAACCTCGATCCTTCTGCACTTGCATCACTCGGGTTGACGGTGAATGAGGTCATGCGTTCCATATCCGAACAGAATACCCGTCTTCCCAGTGGAAATCTTACCACTGCATCCCGCCAATACCTGCTGAGGACCCTTGGTTCACTTTCCGAGGTGAACGATGTAGGTTCGATTATAGTCCGCAGGTCGAACAATGGCGAGGCATTGGTCCGAATCAACGATGTGGCGCAGGTGGTAGACGGGTTTGACCGTGAAGCACCCCTTTCCCGGTTCAACGGCAAACCCTCGGTGAGCCTAAGCATCACCAAGGTGGGGAGAGGCAACTCGGTGGCCATCGTCGATGCCGTCAGAACATTGGTAGATGAGGAGCAGAAGAGCAGTCCGGCTACGCTGACGCTTTTCAATGACTCAACCGTACAAATCAATTCCAGTCTCTCGGTATTGAGCACCAATGCCTTGGTAGGCTTGCTGTTGCTCATACTCATTCTTTCCTTGTTCATCGGCATGAGGAACTCTCTCATCATCGCCTTGGGCATACCGGTGACCTTCGCATTGACGTTCCTCACCCTTGACCTGATGGGGGAGACGATAAACACCAACACCCTCTTCGGGCTGGTTTTGGTGCTTGGTCTGATCGTTGACCATGGAATCGTCATTGTGGAGAATTCGTACCGTTTGCAGGCTTCGGGCCTCTCACGTCATGTTTCGGCCATCGATGGGGTCAACCAAGTCATCTGGCCGATCATGGCGGCAACCGGGACAACCGTCGCCGCCTTTTTACCCTTGATGATCATTCCCGGTACCATCGGCAAATTTCTGCGGGTGATACCCCTTACCGTAACGATTGCACTCATCGTCTCAACGGCGGAGGCCTTGGTCTTTTTGCCCAGTCACTATGCAGAATGGGGACCGAAGCGTATCGGTCGAGCATCACAGGAACCTTCAAGGTTCGACCGATTCATCAAGCGTTATGAACTCCTCTTGGGCAAAATCTACAAGCGCAAGGGGTTGTTCCTGCTCTTGTTCGTTGTTTTGACCGGTGGTGTTTTCTCATTGGTAGGATCCTTGAGACAAGATCTGTTCAGTGCAGAGGATTACAGTTATTTTACCATTGAGCTTACGACACCGTTGGGCTCGCCGCTCTCGTATACCAATAATCTGGTTTCGGCTTATGAAGCTGTATTGCTCAAGGAAAAAGGGAAGGGCGAAATCCTTTCGGTACGTTCGGAGATCGGGGGGAGCAGTGCAGGTTCCCGAACCACGAACAAAGCTTCCATCACCGTAGATCTTGCAGAAATGGATCAGGGACGGACACGCAGCATTGAGGCGATCATCCAGGATATCAAGGAGAAGACCTACTATATCAGCGGAGCGGAACAAGTGTTGTTCACCAAGGCGCAGAACGGTCCTCCGACCACTTCCGCCTTCAGCTACCGGCTTTCCGGTGACCGTTATGACGAATTGCTGCTCTCCAGCCAGGCGTTGGTCAATGCACTTTCTTCCCTTGAGAATGTAGAAAATGTGCAAAGCGACACTACAGCCGGCAACCCGGCTTTGAAGATTGAGGTTGACCAAAACCAAGCAACCCGTCTGGGCATCTCCGTCTCCACCATCGCAAGCTATCTGCGCTCGCGGTTTGAGGGGGTGAAGGTAGGTACCTTCTTCCTGAACAATGAGGAGATCGACATCGTTGTTCAGTTTGCCAAGACCAAAGCCCAGCAATACGAAGATTTGGCACAGATTCTCATTCCGACCGATGACGGTCGGCTCATCCCGCTTTCCAGTGTTGCAAAGATAACCACGGAGTCTCCGATCGGATCCATCAGAAGGGTGGAAGGCAAACGTGAGATAACCGTAACCGCCGATGCTTTGAACGGTATTGACCAGCAGGTGGTCAACCAGCAGATCAAGTCGCTTTGGGATCAGACGCTGAGCCGGCAATACAGTTCAGTGCAGTTCTCAGTCGGTGGGGAATTTTCCGATTTCTCCACCTTGCTCTTTGACATCCTTCGGGTTTTTGTCCTGGGAATCTTTTTGATGTATGTCATTCTGGGAGCCCAATTCAACAGCTACAGCCAACCGTTCCTGATCCTACTCTCCGTGCCGTTCGCCTTCATCGGGGTGGTCTTGTATCTGTTTGTCTCGGGTACTCCGCTTTCCACCACCGTCATCTATTCCTCGGTGGCATTGGCTGGAGTGGCTGTCAATGATGCGATTGTGTTGATCAGTTTCATCAATGATCTGCGTGCAGAGGGGAAAAGCGTTGCAGCGTCGATCGTCGAGGCTGCAAAAACCCGCATCCGACCCATCCTGCTGACCAGTCTGACCACCATCGCCGGTCTTTTGCCGACTGCCATAGGCCTGGGCGGCTATTCAGTTGTCTGGTCTCCGATGGCAAGTACCATCATGGTGGGATTGGTCTTCTCCACGCTCAGTGCATTGTTCATCATTCCCTTGTTGTATGGGATCATCTATGACAAATCCCGGAGGAAAACCAAATGAAATCCTCACGCTTGATCCTGCTTCTCTCCTTGTTGTTTCCTTTCTCCTTGTTCGCGGCGTATCCCCTGTTTGATGCAGAGATGGTGAAGTTTCAGGAGGTACCGTCCGTTGCTGCTTCTGCTCTTGCCGATTTCCGGGAAACCTGGAGCCAAGGTGAGGCCGTAGAGCTTGGCTCATTGGTCCCCCTGCTTTCTGCTCAGCTGGCCGAGCAAAGCCTGGATGTCCGGCAACGTGCGGTTTCGCTGGCATTGCAGCAACAACGGGTGGCCGATGCTCTGGCTGGAGCCAAGCCAAAGCTCGGGTTGCAGGCTACCCCCTACGCATACACGGATACTCGCGTTGTGACCGGGGTGCCGAATGTCGGCCCATTCAGGAACCAAACACATTCCTTTGCAGTAGGAGGCAGTCTCTCCCAGAATCTGGGAACGGGAGGAAATGTCACCGTCGGGATCAAAGAGAGCAGTTCCTATAAAGTCGGCGATGATGCATGGACCCACACGCCGTCGGTTTCGGCTTCCTTCGTCCAGCCGCTGTGGATCGGTGAGACAATGCTCGATCCTTCATATCAGAGCAAGCAACTGGAGAAACTCACGTTGCAGACGTCCTCCTTGGAGCAGGCAAAGCAAAGTACCGAACAATCTCTCATCCTCCAACAGCTATCTTTGCTCATAAGCCGCCAGGCGTTGCTGGAAAATCGTTTTATTCTGCAGAGTCGCCTGCAACTAGCCTTGGAGGCGGTTCAGAAAGCGCAGGATGATCTGCAGCAGGGTTTGGTCAGTGCCCAGGTATTCGACACTAGGTTGCAAGCGTATTACCAGCTTTCCTCTTCCTTCCAAGGGGTTGAGGACCAGCTGGCATCTCTGAACCGCACGTTGGAACTGATCCTTGCCGACCAGTTGCCTTCATCCATCGCACCGGATGCCATCGATTTGGATGCCATGCTCTCCAAAACCGCGGATGTGAATGCGTTGCTTTCCTCCTATCTCAAACAGGATGGAAGCTACCGGCAAGCATTACTGAAAGTCCGTTCAGCAACGTTGGACACCGGCATGTTCTCTCCATCCGATGCGCCCCAGGTGCAGTTTTCCCTCCAACTCTCCCCGTTCTATAGTCCCAGCAGCAACAATACTTTCTTTTCTTCGATTTCCGAGTTGTTCTCCTCCTCCCAGCCGGTTGTTTCCTTCTCCATAGGATTCAACGCCACCGATGTGTTCCGCCGTGCATCAGCATCTGCACAGCAACAAGCCCAACAGGCTTTGCTTGGAGCAAAAACTGAAGTGGAGCAAGCCTATCAGGCGGCAAAGGATGCAGTGTGGGAACTGCATGACCAGATACGTCAGCTGACGGTGGATCTCTCGGTGCAAATGGGCGACTACCAATTGAAGACGAGGCAGCTTGAAAGTGAACGAATCAAATTTGAGGCGAATATTTCAGACAACACCATGGTACGCCAGCGTGAGTTGGACTGGTACCAATCGGCCTTTGTCGTGCTGGGAACCTTGCGTTCACTTGCCTATCAGCAGGTTCGCCTGACCTTGTTGGGACTGGATGGATAAGTCCTTCTGCATTGCCTTGTTTCGGTACATCGCATCATCAGCGAGGTTGAACGTCATCGGCAGGGAAACTTCTTGTTGCTGATTGCTGATTGCACACCCATAGGCTATGTTGATCGGATGGACCCGGCCTTTGTTCTCTTCTTCCAGCCGCTTCTCCAGACGGATGATATCCTGCTCAATCTTCCGTTTCCTCGGCAGGGGGAGCAACACGCAGAATTCATCGCCTCCTATCCTGAATACCTTGCCTTCCGGCTCATACAGCTTGGCAAGAAGGGAGGCGACTGCGTGCAGCAGGGAATCGCCTTCCTGATGACCCCAGGTGTCATTGGTCTGCTTGAGGTTGTTCACATCTACCATAATCATCGCCACATCCCTCTTCTCATGACCCAGGCTGATCATTTCCTGCTCGAATGCCTCACGGTTGCGCACTTTCGTCTGCAGGTCGTAATCGAATTTGGCTTCCTGTACAATCACATAATAAAGCAGCAAGGACACGGAAATGGTGCTAAAGATGTACGTCTCCCGCTGGGTCGCAATCTGGATGAAGGTGGAAAACAAGGGCAGCAGGTACACCATGCTCAGCAGGAACTTGGAAGGTACGATGCTTTTTTCCCGGATCTTGATCAGGCGGATCAACACAAATGCATAATAGAATACCGAGACAAGCGTAGTGATCCAATACAGCTTGCCCCAGTGGGGGAAGTTCAACTCATCAATGAAAAAGAACCAACCGGTTTGCATGGATAGGATGGCGCAGAGGATGTTGACGCCCAACGGGAGGGTCAACAGGGTGATTTTTAGGCTCGACAAATCACTATAGCCGAGATAGAACAGGATGACCAAGGGAATAGCCGGGGTAAGGGAGAAGGCCAAGGTATAGGAAAGATGGAGTGCAACCACGGCTTCCGGCTCGGTTTTACCCCTTGCCAACGTGATGGCCACTTGCAGCAGGAGCAGCAACACCGTCAGGAATGCCGAGGTGATGTAGTATCCGTTCTGCCGGGATCCGGGAAGATGTCTCTTAGCCAAATAAATGGTGAAGAGCAGGGGGAAAATGCTGAAAAGGTTGATGACGATGGGTGTTTCCATACACTTCTCCTTACCTGTATCGTACACACGAGCGGAAGAAAAGAAAACATATTCCGCATCTTAAGAAAGATGTTCGCAATCCAGATGCTTTGCTGCATAGAGAGCAAGGAGCATGAAAAGACCGGAACCGAGGAAAACCGGGGTAAATCCGACTACCGGAATCAACAGGCCGGCGAGCAATGGATAGAGCAGGTTCATCACCGAGCCGGCTCCTCCCAACCCGGTATAGATCGGCCTGTTCTCGTCGTTGGATATTTCCAAAAGGATACCGGTGGACAGAATCTGATAGAGGGAGATTGCCGCTCCGCCGAACAGGAAAACCAGTGGATACCAGCTGAGGTGGCTGATCAGCAGCAGGGCGACGACCGGGGTGGACGATCCGAGGAGGATGAAGCTGTACAACAGTCGCTTGTACCGTTGTCCTTTTGCATACATGTTCGTTATTGTGGTGATGATCAAAGAACCGGCAAGTTGATAGAGCAAAAAGGTTCCGGTCCGGCTGCTGTCCAAGCCGTACGTGCGACTTGCAAAAATCACAAAGAAAGGGATGGTGGTCAAGATGATTCCCGCACTGTTGACCAACAGCAGGTACAACCTAAGGTTTGCATCGTGTTTGAGCGCTGTAAGAAAGAGGTTTGCACGCAGCTTGGGCCGCAGAGCATTGCGGTGACCCTGCTCGACTAGGATCCAGAAACCGGATGATGCGAAAAAGAGCAGGATAGCGGCAAGCAGGAACAGCAGGCTGTAGTTTCGGGGATAGGAGAGTTTGGAAAGTACCAGTTTTACCACTACCGAACTGATGACCAATCCGATGCTGGTGATCAATTGGCGTTTGGTCAACAGTTGTTTGCGTTGGGTCTTCTCGATGGTACTTCCCATGATGTCCATGTAGGAGAGATTCGCAAACGCCCCGCTGAACGCAAACAGCACGAACAGAAGCAGGATGACGTAGACCTTCCAGTTTGCCGGTTCTCCCGAATGTAATAAAAACAATGCCAAGAGGAACAATGAGGCGACCCGAAGGTAAATGCCCCCCAGAAGGGCAGGTTTCTTCCGTTTCAGGGCTAATACCAAGGGTGCGAAGAGCAGTTGCATGAACCCCGAAGAGCCGATCATGATGGCCGAAAGCAACCCGAGATGGAAGGTGGAAGCTCCGCTTTGTGTCAACATGGCAGGCGCAACGGTGTTCACATCGATGAAACTCAAGGTCAAAGAGAGAAAGAGTGCATGGATCAGAAATGCCTTTGCGTTGTTCGAATGCATGAAAACCCCTCTATATGGTAACGAATATACCAGAAGTATTTGCTTCGGGGGAAGCGTAGGATGCAAACAGATTGAGAAATGCAATCACATGAGGTATGCTAGAGTCAACGAGTAGATGATTACTTCCCTCCAGGGGTACACCATTGTGGTAGGAGAAGATATGAATACGAGACTCGAAAAGGAACGTGTGAGAAAGACTACCTTGGTTTATGCGGTGGTCATGGCGCTAATCGTCATCCTGATTCTGTTTGTGGTTCAGGACCCGAAGATCAAGGCGATTGCCATTGTGCTGATCCTGCTCATTGGTTGTGCAGCGATCATCGTACAATGGTTGTTGATCGGTAAACGCGAACAGCAGACTGAGCAAGCGTTGGAAGCCGAGGCTTCCGAAGCTCCCGTGCAGAGTCCGCAAACCGGTGCACCGTGTGAGGTCAGCGGTCAGTACCATTGCAGCGAACATCCCCAGCGCAAGGTCGCCATGGTGGAAGGCAAACGATTTCCTCCTTGCCGAGGCAACAAAAAGGGCCATTCGGCCACGTGGATTCTCGAACAGTAGAGACTTTGGTTGCAATGCACATGCCCAAGGGAATGCAAGGCGAAATTGCTTCGCCTTGCATCAGTGGGTGTGTTATGCACCTTGCACGTTGAGGTGACGTGATTTCCTGAATTGGAACAATACGACCAGAATCAGGATGATGAACCCTATCAGATCCTGCGTGGTGCTTGCGGTGATCAGCAGCAAGGCACCGCCGAAGGATGCAATGCGCAGCAGCATCGGCATGGGCCTCAGCAGATACCCTTCAAGTGCCATGCCGATCATACATACGCCGATGATCGCCGTGATCGTCACCCTGATGGCTACCAACGGTGTGGTGTCGATCAACAGCAGGGCGGTGTTGTAGATGAACATGTAGGGGACGATGAAGCCGGCAAGCGAGAGCCGTACCGATTGCAGTCCGGTTTTCATCGGATCGCCGCCACTGAGCCCTGCCGCAGCGAAACTGGCCAGCGCCACCGGAGGGGTGATGTTGGCGAACATGGCAAAATAGAAAACGAACATATGCGCTGCAAGCGGGGGGATTCCCAATTTCACCAAAGCAGGAGCCGCCATGGTTGCGGTAATCAAGTAAGCGGGGATCGAGGGCAACCCCATTCCCAGGATCATGCAGGTCACCATCGTCAGCAGCAACGTCAGCATGAGATTCGCCCTGCCGAGCTGGATGATTGCATTGGCCATGTTCAGACCGAACCCGGTAAGGCTGACCACGCCGATGATGATGCCCACCACCGCGCAAGCTATGGCAACCGATACCACCGCACGGGTGCCCTCGGCGAAGGCATCAAGGATTTGGCGGAAGGTCATCCGGGTGGATTTTCTCGTCATGCTCACCACAATGGTGGCGACAATGGCCCAGAATGCAGAGAAAATGACCGTTGCGCCGCTGAAAAGCAGCATGTACAACAGGAAAGCGATCGGGATCAAGAGATGCCCGCGTTCCTTCATGACTTCACGCACTTTCGGCAGATCTTCCTTGGGAATGCCTTGCAGGTTTTTCTTGGAAGCCCGAAGTTGTACCTGGATGAGAATTCCCAGGTAATAGAGGAGGGCGGGTATGGTGGCACTGATGACGATCGTGCCGTATTTGACTCCCAACATCTCTGCCATGATGAATGCCGCAGCACCCATGATGGGCGGCAGCAACTGTCCTCCCACGGAAGCCGACGATTCAACCGCTCCGGAAAATTCCTTGCTGTATCCTGTTTTCTTCATCAAGGGGATGGTGAAGGTCCCGGTGGTGACCACGTTGGCGACGGCACTGCCGTTGATCGAACCCAGAAATCCGCTGGCAATGACTGCCACCTTGGCAGGTCCTCCTTTGGAGCTGCCGGCAAATGCGAGGGCGAGATCATTGAAGAAACGGCCCATGCCGCATTTGTTCATGACTGTCCCGAACAGGATGAACAGGAAGATGTAAGAAGCGGCGACATCGACAGAGGTACCGTAGATTCCTTCGGTATTGATGAAAATATGGTTGACCAAGCTTCTCCAGTCATAGCCACGATGCATGAAGATTCCCGGTAGGTTCCTGCCCAGCAAACCGTAAAGCAGGAATATGATGCTCAGGATGACCAACGGCCAGCCGGAAATACGCCTGCTTGCTTCCAGCACCAGGACGATCAGGATCGTACCCATGATCACATCCATCTGATTCGGTGAACCCATGCGGTTGATGAAATTGATGTAGTCGGTCCATACATATGCGGCAACGGCAATGGAAAGAAGGGCGAAGAGGATGTCGTACCAAGGGACTTTCTTCCTGCTCGCATTACGATGGGCAGGGTAGAGGAAGAAGGTCATGAACAGCATCATCGCAACATGCAGCGACCGATGCAGGTGTGTCGGAGGGTATCCGATCAACGACGTGATGAAATGATAGAGAGCAATACCGATTGCACTCCAATACACTGCCTGCACCAGCAGGTAATGGTCGAAGCTTCTGGTCTTCGATTCCTTTTCAAATTTGCCGATCAGCTCATCCTGTTTGGCTTTCAAGGTCGGGTTGTTGTCATCGAGTGTAATCTTGGCCATAACGTTACAATCCTTGTATGGTTAGCTCCACGGGAACATGATGCGGTACATCCTGTCCTGTGATGAAAGGTTTGCCCTGTATCGTAATGGACTGCAGGGCGGTTTGTGAATGGATCCAGTGAATCTCACTGAATGTCTGGTTGATCGATCGCATCACCACCATCCCATTCTCAACGGTGGTTCTCCCTTTGTTTTCCGGAATGCCTGCTCCGAATCCAGCTACCTTGATGGTATGCAATACGAAGATATTGCCGTTTTCTACGGTATATTCCTCGTCCCAGGGAATATGCTCAAACGAGTGTATCCAGTGGAAGACCACCGTATCCCCTGCTTCAACAGAGACTGAACGCAGTACCTTCTGCGTTTTTTGGTCCCTGAGGACCATATGGGGAAGCGTTGTGCGAATGTTCAGAAAGAGCAGTGTCCCCACCACGAGGGTGAGGACAGCACTGCTGATAATCCACCATGCTCTTTTTTTCATCGGAAAGGTTACATTCCCATTTCCTTGTAATACTTCTCGGCACCCGGATGGAAGGGGATGTCGACGCCTATGTGACTGTTCTGCAAATTGATATGCTGCTTTGCCGTCGCATGAGCCGCCTGGATATCGCCTATGTTCTCAAAAATGCCTTTGGTCAGGTCGTATGCCACTTCTTCCGGCATATTGGCATTGACGATCATGATATTGCGTACCGTGGCGGTCTGTACATCAGTCTTGGTATTGTACACGTCGGCAGGAATGGTCGCTTCCACGAAGAATGGATACTTGGCCTTCAGATTGGCAAGCCCTTGGCCTTCAATGGGGATCAGGACGATGTCGCTGGTGGTCCCCAGTTCCATGATGGTGGCGTTGGGAATTCCGCTGGTTACGAATACCGCGTCAACCAGGTTGTTCTTCAGCTGGCCGATTGCCTCACCATAATTGAGATAGTCGACTTTGCTGTCGGCATAGGTCATCCCATGGGCTTCGTACATCATGCGTGCATTCAATTCGACTCCGCTGTTCGGTGCGCCGACACCAACGCGCTTGCCCTTCAAGTCGGTGAACTTGGTGATGCCGGTACGGCTGGTGGTGACCAACTGCACATAGTTGGGATACAGCCCCATGATGGCCCTCAGCTCAGTTGCTGGTTGCTTGCCTTCATAGGCCCCGAAGGCCTGGTAGGCCTGGGCGACGGCATCGCTCATGACGATCGCCATCTCTGCACGACCTTCCCTGATCAGGGTGATGTTCTCAGCCGAGGCACCGGTGGCCTGGGCAGAGGACTTGTAGCCGAGCTTATTCTGGAACACAGAGGAAAAGGCTCCTCCGATCGGATAATACAATCCACTGGTAGGACCTGTGGCAACGGTAATGAAATACTTACTTCGGTCAAGTGTTCCACTCTGGCTCGTTTCCGAGCTTCCCGTTGCAAACATGCTTGCCACCAATACTCCCACCAACAAAGCGATCAAAAGCAAACGTTTTGCATTCATATGCATATTCTCTCCTCATCCTCCAATCGTGCAGGGCGAAAGTCCTGCGGCCTTCCTGCATGGTCCCAAATAAAAACCCCTGAAACGTGTGACCATAAAGATGCATAGAAATTGCATCAATATGCAGTTGCTAGCATAGCCATAGGTCGGCAGGAAAATCAAGAGGCAATAGGTGAACTAGCCCTTGTCCTTTGTTTTTTGCTAGTATACTGGGATGACATGCTCCCAATTCATGCACATCGTCGAGATGCGGACCAAAGTAATCAGCATGGGAACCTTTCTCTGCGCAAGTGCCTATGCACTCGCCTCAGCGTCATCGATTGCGCTGCTTCCCTGGTTGCTCATGGGCAGTGCAACCTTGTGCATCGATATGGGTACAACCGGGTTCAACACCTTCTTCGATTATCTGCACGGGACCGACAATCACAGGTTCACCGTGGAGCGGGAAAAAGTGTTGGTGCATGAACAGGTCGAGCCTGCTTCGGCTTTCTTTGTCTCTTCCTTCTTGTTCGCCCTTGCCGCTCTGCTCGGTCTGTATCTTGCATATCTGACCAGTTGGTATCTGGTACCGGTCGGAATGATCTGCATGCTGGTGGGTTTTTTCTACACTGCAGGGCCGTATCCGATCAGTCGGACTCCGTTTGGGGAGGCGTTCGCCGGTTTGTTTCTTGGCTCTGTGCTTTTTTTGATAACCCTCTTCGTGTTGGGAATCCCCATTACGGCCAAGGAAGTGACGGCTTCGCTGCCGTTGCTTGTTTTGGTCGGCATGATCCTCTCGGTCAACAACGGATGCGACCGCATCGGGGACCAAGATAGTGGCAGGCGTACGCTTGCCGTGCTACTGGGAAAGCAAGGTTCGCTTCGCCTGATTGCATTCGAAGGTTGGTTTGCCTACATGCTTTCGGCAATCCTGGTCTTGATAGGCATCTATCCATGGTTTCTTTTACTCTTTCTGCTCGTCCCGTTCTCCTTGTTCATCCGATCATACCGAACGATGAAAACCCAGGGCATGCAGGAAACGACGAAAAGCCGAAGCATGGTGCTCATCAACAAGCACTACCTTGCGTATGCCTTAGCCTTCATCTGCACGTTCATCTTAGACTATGCCATTCAATAGAGTGCAGTGGTTTGCGGTTTTTTGATGGTAGCTGCGAACAAGGAATTGATCACTCCGAGGACAGCTGAAAGGCTGAAGAGTACTTCAATTCCCATCGTCTTCCAAACATAACCGCCGAGTAGTGCGATCATGACACTGATCAAATGGTTAACGGAAATGCCTGTCGTCAGGGTAGCGGTCAATTCCTCCCTGCTGGAGGAAAGATCGCGGACGTAGACGTTGGTCGCCATGCTCGCCAGGCTGATGATCGAATCCAACACGAAGTTGATGCAGACCACAATGAAGGCGATGTGCATCGGAAACAGCCGATGCGCAAATCCGTAGAGCAGACAGACGATGACCAGAATCAAAGTATCCGCAACCATGATGGTCTTGTACCCCAATTTGTCCACCAATATTCCGATGACAGGGGAGAGCAACATCCCGAAGAGGGAACAGACAGCCAACAGGAGAGCGATGACCGAGGTATCGGCTTTGTAGAAGAGAATAAGCACGTAGGGTGCGAAGGTGAGGAAGATCTGCTTTCTGGCACCGTAGAAGACCTCGAGCATGTAATATTTGGTATACTTGCGGTTGATGTACAGCCTGCTCCGTTGTACCGGCCGTCCTTTGTCCTGCATGCTCAAGGCGATCAGGACGGCTGCAAACAGGAGCACTGCGGCGATGAGGAACACCGCCCTGAATCCAACCAGCGAATTGCGAGCATACCCCAGTTTCGCCAAGACGAAGAAGAGGATCGAAACCAGTACATACCCGATGATGTTCCCCCCATGTCCAATGCTGCTGGTGACTCCCAGACTTGCGCCTCCCTTGTTACTTTTGGCAAAGAACAGGGACATCGAGCTTTTGATGGGCATGACGATGTGCTCGCCGGTGCTGAACACAACCATGAACAGGATGACCACCACTTTATGGGTGCCCAAAAGCAGCAGACCGAGCACACCGCTGAGCATGATGGATGTTCCGATTTTGAAGACCTTGGTCTCACTGAGCCGATACATCCAGGCAAGGATGAAAACCAACAGCAAGCCCGGCAGTTCGCGGAAGAATTCCACGATCCCGCGCTCAAATTCGGTGATCTTTACGATCTCTGCAAGATAGTTGTCCTGGATGCCTCGGTAGAATCCGTAGGCCAAACCGGAGAACAGTACAGTGGCCAAAAACAATTTGAGTCCCGGCTCACCGCGATACATCGATTCCTTTTGTGTCTGCATAGGGCGACTATGCGTGGATTTTCGGTTGTTGTCAATAAAAATCAAGCAGAGACATCAGGTTTGCCCTTCAAGCACCTTATTTATATCGGCAAGCGAGCTGCCCAGGTGCGCCAGCATGTAGGCGGCTGCTTTCTGTGCCTCCCGTTCCTCAAGGGCATTGAGAATGAGCTCATGTTCGCGGATGGTATTGTCCGAACTGATCTTCACCGAGATGGACATCAGGCGGTAGCGTTTCAGTTCCATGGCCAGCAGCACGTTGATCTTGGTAAGCAGTGGGTTATGGGCCATCTGGCAGATCTGGGTATGGAATTGTTCATCCAGCGAAGCAAGGGCCGCAACGTTGTTCTCTTTATTCTCCTCAATGAACAGCCTATGGATTTCCTTCAATCGGTCGAGTTCCTCTTCCGTTCCCCGCTTCACCGCCATGCGGACCTGCAGCGTCTCAAGCGCTTCACGTACTTCCGTCGTGTCCTTGAGGGTAGGGGCGACCTCGATGAACCAGGAGCGGATCGCCTCGTATTCATGACTTTGGTTGTCCCGTACGAACGCGCCTTTTCCGGAGATGATCTGGACATATCCCTCAGCCTGCAAGGACCGTATGGCCTCCCGAACCGTGGATCTGCTGACCGAGAGCATCTCACACAGCCTGACTTCGGCGGGGAGTTTGCTTCCCACCGGGTAGGTGCCGTTCAAGATGGAGTCCTTGATTGAGTCGATGACTTGCGTCGTAACGGATATGCGTTGGATGGTTTTCATAGTTTTTGTCTGACAACAGACTATCATGAGATTGTCGGAGAGTCAAAGAAAAGTAGCGTAATTTACAGCTTGACAACCTCTATATCCATGGTATGCTCTGATTGGTGGTGCATAAATTGTCTGACAATCCGGCATCATACAAAATATGGAGGTTCCCAATGAAAAGAGTAATGCTTGTTCTGACCGTTCTGCTTGTCGCTCTTTCCTGCATTGTTGCCCAAGGAAGCAACGAGGCTGCAGCACAGCCGAAGAGTGTCCAGTTGACCATCTACTCACCTGGAAATGAAAATTCCGTACCAACCAAGACCATCATCAAATACAAGGAATTGGTTGAGGCCGCTTCGAACGGAAGCATCAAACTGGTGGTGCATCACAGCGGAGAGCTGGGAAATGATGCCGAAGCCCTGCAATCGACCCGCATGGGTACGATTGACATCATCTTCGCCGGTACCAGTGGATTCACCAGTTTCTATGACAAGGCGAAAATCCTTGACCTGCCGTTCCTGTTCAATTCCGCTGAGGATGCATACAATATTGTGAACGGCAGCATCGGCGAACAGATTTTTGCCGATCTTGGTTCCGTCGGATTGGTCTACCTGAGTGAAGGCGACAATGGCATGCGCCATATCGCGACCACCAATCGCCCGATCAACAGCGTCGCCGATGTGAAGGGACTGAAGATTCGTGTTCCGACCAGCAAAATGTACCTCGACGTATGGAGCGCACTGGGAGCCACTCCGGTCGCACTTGCCCTGAATGAACTTGCCATCGCCTTGGCAAATGGAACAGCCGAAGCCCAGGACAACGCCACCTACCACTTGGTTGCAAACGCCACCTATGACGACATCAAGTACTACAGTTTCATCAACTACATGTGGATGGGTTGCACCATGGCGATGAACCAGAAGGCATGGGACAAGCTTTCGACCGACCAGCAGAAGATTCTGAAGGAACAGGCGAAAGTGGCGGCAAAGTACTCCTTTGACACCATCGAGAAGGACAATGTGACTGCTACCGAAGTGTTGAAGAAAGCCGGTGTCCAATTCAACACCAATCCGGACATCCAGAGCTTCAAGGATAAGTTGGGCGGTTCTGCATATTACAAGCAGTATGCTTCGGAAAGCTGGTACAACCAGACTATTCTTGACGCAATTCTCGCTAAATAACAAACGAGAGATGAGAAGGGCGGCCAAACACCGCCCTTCCCTGTTTTTTTTGCAAAGGAAGGGTGCTCATGCAGCTCATAAAAAAAATACTGGATCTTTTTGTCCGATTCGTATCGGTCCTCCTGATGTTCTTGATAGCAGGAATCATCGCATTGATGCTCAATGAGCTGGTGTTGCGGAATTTTTTCGATTCCTCATTCAAGGGGATGACCGAACTGGCAGGATTCCTCTTTTTATGGATGGCGTTTTTGGGAATCATCGTACTGTACGACCAGAATCGGATGATCAGCCTGGATATGTTTTATGTGCGGACAAGCAGCAGATTCAAGACGATTTTGTGGGTCATCCATAAAATGGTGAGTGCGAGCCTAGGGGTGGTCATGGTCATAGCGTTCCTTGGTCTGTATCCCTTCATCAGCACTGAATATTATTCATCGATGCCGACATTTTCCAAATTGTGGCAATATGTTCCCATGGCGGTAACCGGCGCCTTTCTCTGCATAAAATCCTTGTTTGAATTGATGGAGAAAGCACGAGGGGAGAAGTTTGTATGATCTTATTCTTCGGTAGTTTCGTAATACTCCTGCTCATCGGTGTTCCGATCAGCATTTCCATTGGTGCCAGCGCCATCCTTGGATGCATCAATCTCGGGTATCCGCTAATGGTGATCGGCCAGAAAATGGTCAGCGGCATTGATTCCTTTCTCTTGATTGCCATACCCTTGTTCATTCTTGCCGGTAATTTGATGAATGCCGGGAAGATCACCGAACGGATTTTCGATTTTGCCCAGCGGTTGGTTGGATGGGTTCCCGGAGGACTGGGTCATGCGAATGTTGTTGCCAGCCTCATTTTCGCCGGTATGTCCGGCAGTGCCGCAGCCGATGCCGGCGGATTGGGAACCATCGAAATGGAGGCAATGACCAAGAACGGCTATGACGAGGATTTCTCTGCAGCCATCACTGCTGCATCTACGGTCATCGGCCCCATCTTTCCGCCGTCCATTCCCTTGATCATCTACGGTTCGGTTGCCTCGGTAAGTGTCACCCAGCTTTTCATGGGAGGCGTCATTCCCGGTCTGTTGATGGCTGTAGCCCTGATGGTGCTGGTCCTCATCTTTGCAATTCGCCGCAAGTATGAGCGTACCACGTTCAGCCTGCGTCTGTTGGTCAAGCAGTTTTTCGCCTCGGTGCTTTCGATCATCACTCCGTTGATCATCCTCAGCGGTTTCACCTTCGGCTTGTTCACTCCCACCGAAGCATCCAGCGTAGCCGTCGCCTATGCTTTGGTGATCTCACTGCTGGTATATCGGACGCTTGACTGGAAAAGTTTCAAGAAGTGTCTTTTGGAAAGTGCCATCACCAGTGCAAATACCCTGTTCATCATCGGTACGTCGATGCTCTTCAGTTACGTCCTTATTAAGGAAGGGGTATCGGCCCAGATAGCCGATTACATTCTGGGGATCAGCGACAGCCCCGTAGTCATTCTTTTGGTGATCAATATGCTGTTGCTGGTATTGGGCATGTTCATGGAACCGGGTGCGATTCTTACCTTAATGCTTCCGGTACTGCTGCCCATCGTCAAAGCGCTCGGCATCGATCTGGTCCATTTCGGTGTGGTCATGGTGTTGAACCTCATGATCGGGCAGGTAACTCCTCCGTTTGGAGTCTGTCTGTTCATCATTTCCGATGTTTCAAAAATCTCGTTGAACCGGATGTACAAGGCTATTCTGCCGTTCATCATTCCTCTGGTGATCGTGCTGTTCCTCTGTACGTTTGTTCCCACGTTGGTTACCTGGTTGCCTTCAATCTTGCTGCATCTCTAAATTCTGTGTATTGAGTAAGGAAAAGTTATGAAAGATCCATTGTTTGATGTCTCTGAGAAGATCGTGGTCATTACCGGGGGGCTCGGACAGATCGGAGCCCAGTTCGTCCTGGAATTCCTGTACCGCGATGCGAAGGTGGCTGTGTTCAGCCGGTCGGCCAGCATTGAGAAAGCAGAGAAGGCGTTGGGCGCAAAAGTTGCTGGGCATCCGAATCTCTTGGTGCAACAGGCCGATATCACCGACAAGGCCTCGATCAACAAGGCCCTCGATGCACTTGAGGCGAAGTGGGGTGTCTGTGATGTGTTGATCAACAATGCGGGGATCGATACCCAACCCAGTGCCCCTCCCGAGGTTTCCGGCCCGTTCGAGGAGTTTCCTGAGCATGTGTTCCGTGAGGTGGTGGAAACCAACTTGGTGGGAACGTTTTTGATGATCCAAGCGGTGGGAGCCCGGATGGTGAAGGCTGCCAAGGGTGGTTCCATCATCAACGTGGGTTCCATCTATGGCATGCTCAGCCCCATTCAAGATATTTACGCCTACAAGAAGGAATTGACCGGCGTTCCGTTCATCAAGCCGGTTGCCTACAGCGCGGCAAAGAGCGGCATCTATAATCTGACTCGCTATTGCGCAACGTATTGGGCGAAGCAGGGCATCAGGGTGAATACCCTGACTCCCAGTGGTGTCTGGCGCGAGACGCAGGACGAACACTTTCATCAGAACTACCATGCGAGGATGCCCATCGGAAGGATGGCGCAGGCCGATGAGTTCAATGGTGCGGTAATCTTTCTGGCGAGCAAGGCATCCACGTATATGACCGGTTCCAATCTGGTGGTCGACGGAGGATGGACAGCATGGTAGACAGACAACCTCACATCATCTCTGCATTGATCACGCCGATGCGCGAGGACCGCAGCATCGATTATGATGCACTTTCTTCCTTGGTAAGCTATGAAATCGCTCATGGAGCCGAAGGTTTCTACTGTTGCGGTTCCTCCGGTGAAGGGCTTCTGCTCAATGTGGATGAACGCAAGGCGGTCGCCACCACGGTGGCCGAAGTCTCTCGGGACACGGTCCCGTTTTTCGTCCATAGCGGTTCCTTGGGGACCCGCGAGGCGATTATGCTTTCCGAACATGCCCAACAGGTGGGCGCCCAGGCGGTTTCCCTCATCCCCCCCATCTATTATCATTACAGTCAGAGTGAGGTGGAGAACTATTATCTGGATGTCAGCAAAGCAATCGATCTTGGCTTGATCGTCTACAACATCCCCCAATTCACCGGTATTTCCTTTTCCAAGCAGAGTCCGGTGATGAACAACCAAAAAATCATCGGCATCAAGCATACTTCGATGAATCTTTATGACCTGGAACGTCTGGGTCAGGCGTTCCCGGAGAAAACGCTCTACAATGGATTTGATGAAATATTCCTCTACAGCTTGACTGCAGGAGCGCAGAGTACCATCGGTACGACGGTCAATGTCTGTCCCCGCTTGTTCGGTGCAATCTATGACGATTTTGCGGCCGACAGGATTCAGGAAGCGCAGCAGAAACAGCATCTTTTGAATTCCTTGATTGAGAAGTTGGTACAGGTCGGCATATTTTCCGCCGTCAAATATACAATGTCCTATCTGGGAATCCCCTCGGGGCCCTGTAGAAAACCGTTTGGTGAACTGGATGATGAGCAGAAAGCGGTCGTCCGCAATGCACTGAAGGACATCCAGGCGTATCTCTGAACTTGACCGAAACCTCCCTGTAGCGTAGCGTAGACCTATACAGGGAGGTCCATATGGAAATGCAGAAACGTTTTGGGTCCACACTGCAGGATAAGGTGGTGGTGGTCACCGGCTCCAGCAAGGGGATCGGGCAGGGGCTGGCCAAGATCATCGCACAAGAAGGTGCCATCGTTGCCTTGGCCGCCCGCGACCTTGCAGCCTTGGAGACGGTGCAAACCGAAATTGAGCAAGCCGGGGGGAGAGCCCACCGTTTTGCCCT
The DNA here is from genome assembly GCF_050256055.1 of Sphaerochaeta sp. Taxonomy (NCBI): domain Bacteria; kingdom Pseudomonadati; phylum Spirochaetota; class Spirochaetia; order Spirochaetales; family Sphaerochaetaceae; genus Sphaerochaeta; species Sphaerochaeta sp. Next base: position 34,216 of record NZ_JBFWIJ010000016.1, read on the forward strand.
CGATTTGAGAAGGGTCGATTCGATACGATCCTGTTTTGCCGACATAGAGGAACAACTCGGTCCGATTGACGTCCTGGTAAACAACGCTGGTATGGGCAATCCCATTCCGGCGGAACAGATTACCGAGGAGGATTGGGATTGGATGATGGACCTGAACCTCAAAGGGACCTTCTTCTGTTGCCAGGAAGCCGGGAAACGAATGCTTGAACGAAACAAGGGCAGGATCGTCAATATTTCCAGCCAAGCTTCGGTGGTTGCCATTCCCCATGAGGCGGTGTATTGCGCTTCAAAAGGGGGATTGAACATGCTGACCAAAACCCTCGCGGTTGAGTGGTCGGGACGGGGGGTGACCGTCAATGCCGTCGGTCCCACCTTCGTGTACACCCCCGGGACCGCCGAACGTCTCGATGACCCGCAGTTCCTCAACCAAGTATTGCAGAAAATTCCACGGGGTCGGGTAGCCACCATTGAGGACGTTGCCTCGGCGGTGATGTATCTTGCCAGCGACCATGCGGACATGGTGACCGGAACCTTGCTGCTGGTGGATGGCGGATGGACAGCCGTATAGGTGAAGAATGGGTAAAGAGTGGGGAAATCGCTTGAGTTGGGAAGAGAGGGACGCTACCATGGATGCATGATATACGTGGTAGAGGACAATGTGTCCATCCGTGAGACGATCAAGGCGTATCTGGAACTGGCCGATTTTACCGTTGAGGAATTCGGTCAGGTCGCCGGGGTCTTGGAGTCCCTGCAATTCAAGCAACCTTCTCTCTGTATTTTGGATGTCATGCTGCCCGACGGCAATGGCTTCGAACTTGCCAAGCACATACGGGAAACGGACCCGCAGATTCCCTTCTTGTTTCTTACCGCCAGGGAATCGGAAAGCGACCGCATCACCGGCTTGGAACTGGGAGGGGAGGATTACATCGTCAAACCGTTTTCTCCCAGAGAATTGGTGTTACGGGTGCAAGCCATCCTCCGCAGAGTGGAGCTGAGTGCAAAACCCAATGCAAGCCGAAAGTTGTGGCAGTTCGAAGGGCATACGATGGCCCTTGACGAGAAAAAGCATGAAGTGGCATGTGACGGCAATCCTGTTTCCCTGACTGCACTGGAATGGAAAATGCTGTCATTCATCGCATCCAATGCTCCCTTGCTGATTACGCGTCAACGACTTTTGGGAGAATGCCTTGGGTATACGCATGATGGATCCGACCGCACGATAAACACCCATATGAAGAATTTGCGTTCCAAGCTTGGTGAGGTCGATTGGATCGAGACAGTTCGTGGATTCGGGTATCGGTTTGCAGGAAAGCCGGAGGAGAAGTGAGATGCAAAGCCGGTTGACGTTGGCCAGGCTGAATATGCTGTTGGTTTTTTCCTGCCTGTTCGTATTCATGCTTACCCTGTCCTTGTTTCTGTATTTCGGCCTCGATGTCATCCAGGTTTCCTGGCAGCAGAAACAACAGACAGCATTGAATGCCTATGTACAGGATACGTTGCTTTCGCTCTCAAATCCAACTGCAGAACAGGTTTCCCAGGCGTTCTCATCCCTCCCGTATGCTCCGACCTACCTGTTCATCACCGATGCACAGGATCATGTCCTGTATTCCTACCGAAAAGCGGAAGGGGGGATGGGCAGGGCCAGGATGATGCAATTGGGATTGGCCGAGGGGCAGAATTGGCAGGAAGTCCGTGCATCGGACGGCAATCTCCTATACCGGTATTCCACCCATCTTCCTTCATTTTCCGAGGACCAAGCCAATGCGTTGTTGTTGGAAGCCGCAAGACAAGTACTTTTCATCGCACTCCTTGTTTCCCTGGTGATTTCCCTGATTCTCGCTTTTCTTTTCTTGTTTCCCCTGAAAAAGCAAAGTCGCCTGTTGGCATCGGCGTTGGAACGCATGGCTGACGGGAAACGGGATGTACAGCTTACGAAAAGCCGAGTGGTGGAATTTTCCCAAATTGCACAAGCTTCCGATATCTTGCAGCGTACGCTCAAACAGGAAGAGCGGCTGCGTACCCAATGGGCGCAGGATATCGCCCATGACCTGAGGACACCGGTATCGGTACTCAAGGGACAGTTGGAAGCGATTAGTGACGGGGTGTTCAAAGCTGATGCAAAACGTCTGGAGTTATTGCTCAAGGAAACCGGAAGACTTGAGCAACTGATCAGTTCACTTTCCCTACTCACCCGACTGGAGTCTCCTGATCTTACGGTAAAGCAGGAAGTCCTGCAGATGAAACCGTTGCTTGCTTCGCTCAAACGGAGGTTTGAATTGCAGGCGAAAGAGCGGGACATGCAGCTCGATGTTGCCGATGATCAGGCATCGCTGCGAGCGGATGCACAACTCTTGGAACGTGCCTTGGATAATCTTGTGAACAATGCCATACGGTACGGGAACGCGCATTCCACGATCCGCATCCGTCTGGATTCTGATTCCCAAGGGCAGGCAACCGCACTGTCGGTGGAGAACGAGGGTACGATTGATTCTTCCTTCATCCCCCGACTTTTCGACCGTCTCAGCCGAGCGGAAACAAGCCGTAGCAGCGAGGGCTCAGGTTTGGGCCTTGCAATCGTCAAGGCGATTGCATCCGCCCACCATTGGACGGTTGAGGTTTCCAGCGAACAATACACCAGGTTCACCCTGCACTTTACCGAATCTTCACCTGCTGTTGAAACAGTCTGAAGATTTGCCTACGATCCTTCAGTCAAGTCCAGAATCCTGATTGACCGGAGGCCGTTGATGTTCCTGAACAAATCAAGTACAAGCAGTTTTGATCGTACAAGGACAGGCATCACTGTTGTGGATGCTTTGCTTTCGTTCAGTCATGCAAAGCAGGATGATCGGGAATTGGATCAGTGCTTTCCTTTTTGCTTTACCTAATCTTTACCTGGTGTTGAAACAGTCTGAATGCAAGGCTGTGATACTGGAAGCAAGATTACAAACCAAATTGACTGGGAGGTCAAACATGAACACAAAGAAACGTATCGTTACCGGACTCGCAATTCTGATCGTGGGAGCTGTTGCAATCAGCGCAGCACCGATGGTTCGCCAAGGTTATGGAGCAACGAATCAGGCAGCTCCTCGCCAAGCTGTTCAGCAGAGGCTCATGACCCAGGATTGCCCGTATTACGACCAGGACCTTTCCGCACTCCCTGAGGAGCTTCAGGCTCAGATTGCGGCACGCCGTGCTGCAGCTGCTCAGAGACAGGCGACCGGCATGTATGGTCAGCAGAATTTTGGATATGGCCAGAGAGGCCAGCGCCCGATGGGCAACAGATGGTAGACCTTGCTTACGCAGGAGAGAGGGGCATTCGCCCCTCTTTTTTTGCGTTGCAGTAAAATATATGAATCCTTACAATCAATAATCATATAAATATATAAGTATATATAAATAAAAGAAATAAAGTAATTTTTGTCTTGAGATTTGGGTTACTGGGGCACATACTGAGAACGTAGCAATGCAGAAGGAGACGGGTATGCGAATGATTGATGTACTGGTTGTCGGTGGTGGTGCCTCGGGCTTGCAAGCTTCGATTACCACCAAAACCACCTATCCGGAAAAGGAAGTGGTTTTGGTTCGCAAAGAGGAGCAAGTGCTCATCCCCTGCGGGATCCCCTATATTTTCGGGACGCTCAGTGACAGCAGTAAGGATATCCTGCCGGATAAGCTGCTTACCTCGGTGGGCGTGGAAATTATCGTGGACGAGTTGGTGCAAATTTCCGTGAAGGAGCATCAATGCAGGTTTGCCAGCGGGGAAACGATGCAATATGCCAAGTTGATTCTAGCCCTTGGTTCCGTTCCCACCAAGCCGTCTTGGCTCAAGGGTGTCGACTTGGAATATGTCTATACAATTCCGAAAAACAAGGTATATCTCGACCAAATGATTGCGTCTCTCGCTTCTTTGAAGAAGATTCTTGTCATCGGAGCAGGGTTCATCGGCGTGGAGGTATCCGATGAACTGAATAAGAAGGGCTTCGAGGTGACATTGCTCGAGATTGAAAAAACCATTCTCAACAAGGCCTTCGATGATGAGTTCGGCAATCTGGCCCAGGAACATCTGGTACAGCGTGGGGTGACGGTCATAACCGGAAAAGGGGTGGCTGAAATAAAAGGGAGAGACGGCAAAGTCAAGGAAGTGGTCCTTACCACCGGCGAAACGCTGAATTGTGATGCAGCCATTCTTTCCATGGGGTATGCCCCCAATACGAAGCTTGCTCAGGAAGCGGGACTCGAGCTCAATGAATATGGGTTCATCAAGACTTGTGAATATATGCGGGTGCTTCCCTGTACCAGTGATATCGTAGCGGTTGGGGACTGTGCGGAGAAACGCGACTTTGTGACACGCAAGATAGACCGTACCATGCTAGCCAGCACCGCCTGTGCTGAGGCCCGAACTGCTGGGATGAACCTTTTCTCTCTCAGCCCTTGCAAGCCGTTTACGGGAACCATCGCCATCTATGCCACCGCCATCGGTGAACATGCATTCGGGACGGCCGGGATTACGGAGGCGAAAGCCATCCAGGAGAATTTCTCTGTCGTGTGCGGGAGTTTCACCGGTATGGACACCCATCCGGGGAATCTGGAACATTCACACAAACAGATGGTCAAGCTCATAACTGCGAGTGATTGCGGAATGATCCTGGGCTCGGAGGTGTATGGAGGGGCGAGTACCGGAGAATTGACGAACGCCATCGGCTTCTTGATCCAGAATCGTGTCACGGTCAAGCAGTTGTTGACGATGCAGATCGGAACCCAACCCTTGCTAACCGGATCGCCTGCCGGTTATCCGTTGATCAAAGCTGCGGAAGTTGTGGTAAAGAAGTTGCACTGAGTCTGAAAACATTCCTCTTTTGTCTTTTGGATGGTATGCTATCCAAAGCAAAGGAGGAGCGTTGATGAAAACACTCATCGTATATGCCACCAAATACGGGACGACCGAGCAGTGTGTAGAGCAACTGGCGAAGCAGTTGCAAGGGGAGGTTGTCCTGTATAATCTGAAAGACAGGAAGGTCCCCGATCTTGCCTCGTTCGACACTCTGGTTGTAGGCGGAGCCATCTATGCAGGCAAGCTCAATCGGAAGGTCCAACGGTTCTGCAAAGCGCAGCAGGTCTTACTGGAATCCAAACGACTTGGGCTGTTCACCTGCAATATGGCCGAAGGGGAGGAAAGTGCCAAACAGATCGAACGCAACTATCCTGCTTCCTGTCTCCAGCATGCCTTGGTGAGCGAAAGCTTCGGCGGTCAGTTCCTCTTTTCACGGATGGGTTGGATCACCCGCAAGATGATCAAGGCGATTGCCAAGACGGATCAGGATACCTTCAACATTCATACCGAAGCGATCAGTCGCTTCGCGTCAGTATTGAACGGGTGAACCGTGTTTGGTCGAGGCTTTTCGCAACCGGTTGTTGATCGCCACCCCAATCCCGGTTTCGGGAAGCAGGGAACCGACCATGAAACTCAGGTGCTGCTGATCCAGATGCCTGATCGCCCAATAAAGGCGGGATGCAGCCTGCTTGGCGTCCTCTGACTCGCTGATGTAGGCAACCGGTCCTTTGAAGTGGGTATGTGTTTTCTCGAACAAGAGGATTCCTACATCCTCCCGGTCTTTGTATACATTCACATCTTCAACCAGATAGAAAGCCGTGGTGGGCGCGTAATGGCTTTCCAAAAGTCCGGGACTGCTCAGAACCGTATCGGTGGGGCCTACTTTGCTGGAATAGGTTACCGTCGGCAAGAGTGGCTTCAGTTCTTCCATGCCGATTTTTCCCGGCCTGAGAATGGTCGGTTCCTTGGTACACAACGACAATACGGTCGATTCAATACCGACCTGACAGGCTCCTCCATCGAGGATGGCTTCTATGCGACCGGTCAATTGTTCGCGTACGTGCTCAGCTGTGGTGGGACTGGTATACCCGAAACGGTTTGCACTTGGGGCGGCGATGGGTTTCCCGCTTGCCCTGATCAGACTGAGGGCCAACGCATTGTCCGGCATGCGCACTGCCACGGTTTGGCTGCCTGCCGTTACGATATCGGGAACCCGGGGATCTTTCTGCAGGACCAAGGTAAGCGGTCCCGGCCAGAAGGTCTGCATCAAGGTCCGGGCCTGGTCATCGATGTTCACCACCAGACCCTCGAGTTGGGAAAGATCGGCGATATGTACGATCAGTGGATCGAAGAACGGGCGCTGCTTTGCTTCGAATATATGTTTGACCGCTTGTTCATTGGTGGCATCGGCTCCCAAACCATACACGGTTTCAGTCGGGAATGCCACCAGCTTCCCTGAAGCCAGCAGAGCACCGTAGGCTTGGATGCGATCAGGAAGATCAGTCTGGATATGCACATTGGCAAGGACAAAGTCCATCGCTTCTGCGAATGTATGGAAATAGAGATGCAGATAGGGTTCAGTCTGGGCGGGTAGTGTACAGGCAAAGCTGAGGGAAAAGCCCTCTTCCAATACAAATGCGGTCGATTGCGATGCAAGAGCCGACTGGATGGGGCCATCGGCAACACAGAACCCGGTTTGTAAATAGGGGTAGGATTGGCTTAGTGACTCGGCCGTCTGCTTCTGCTTGTCGGTATACACCAAATGAAACCCGATTGAGGGAAACTGCGAGGCAAGATCCCGTTGTTGTGTAGGTGCGAATGATTCAAAGACTGCAAGCGTCATGAATACCGTTGATTGCTCCATCAGAAGCCTCCATGAAGACCTAGCGTACTGCAAACGCAGCAGAAAGTGCAAGACAGTACAAGAAAGGCCTTTTGTCCTCGATAGTCAAAGGTTTGCTTGCCGGGTATACTGACAGGAATCCAAGGAGGAGAGTTTCATGCTGATTCGCCCATACCGGAAAGAAGATGTATCAAGGATGCGTTCCATCTGGAATGCGGTGGTCGAGAAAGCCGACTCCTTTCCCCAAGATGAAATCTTCTCTGAAGAAGCCTCTGTTTCCTTTTTCGCCGGTCAGAGCTACTGTGCAGTAGCTCAAGTGGATGACCTTGTCTGCGGTCTGTATATCCTGCACCCCAACAATGTCGGCCATGTTTCCCATATCGCCAATGCGTCGTACGCCGTGGACGAGGCATATCGGGGAAGGGGCGTAGGAAAGGCATTAGTGGAAGATTCACTGCTCCAGCTTGCTTCCCATCACTTCAGCATCCTGCAGTTCAATGCGGTGGTTGTCTCCAACACCAGGGCGATCAGGCTGTATGAACAATTGGGATTCACCCATCTTGGGACGATCAAGGGTGGATATGCCAAGGTTGACGGCAGTTTTGAGGATATCCTGAGCATGGTGTATTACGTCAATCGCCGATAATCTTCACCAGGACATGCTTGGTCCGCTTTCCATCGAACTCATAATAGAAGATTTGCTCCCAGGTGCCGAAATCAAGCTTGCCCTCGGTGATGGCTACCACACTTTCCCTTCCCATGATCGTACGTTTCAGATGGGCATCCGCATTATCCTCATATCCATTGTGCTGGTACTGGGAATACGGCTTTTCCGGGGCGAGCCGCTCAAGCCACCGTTCATAATCCTGATGCAGGCCTGACTCATCATCGTTGATGAATACGCTGGCGGTGATGTTCATTGCATTGACCAATACCAGGCCCTCCTGAATCCCACTCGCATCCACTGCATCCTGCACTTCCTTGGTGATGTTCACCAAACCCCTTCGGGTTGGAAGATGAAAGAACAATTCCTTTCGATAACTTTTCATGACAGTCCTCCTTGTCAGCTGAAATCATACGGAAAATCGGCTGTATTGGTCAAATGCAGAGAAAATTGGCATACTTGATGATACATATTACGTATTTCACATTAAATAGCTCTTTACTGCGGAAAACCTTTCGAGACTTATGATATCTATACTAAAAACCTTGCTTTCTCGATTTTCAAGGTTTAGTATGACTGCAACGATCTACCGCAATATGATACGCCATCCCTAGGATGAGCTTTGGAATACGAGGGTGTTTTTCCATTCATGTTTTTTTGCAAGGGGGTCCTCATGCATGATCGAACAGCGGCGATCGACGCTATCGTCGAGTTGCATCGAAGCGAGCATGGTGCTTTGCTCTCGATCCTCGAAGCGGTTCAGCGAACCAACGAACACAATTATCTTCCCCGAGAGGAACTGGTTCAGGTGGCCAGGACCTTGGGCATCCCATTGACCCAAGTCTATTCGGTTGCCACCTTCTACGCCTTCTTCAACCTCAAACCGCAAGGAGAGCATGTCATCACCGTCTGCCGAGGCACCGCATGCCATACCCGTGGATCAAAACCACTTTTGGAGCAGACCCTCCATTCTCTGGGCATACCACTGGACGAGGATGGGATGGCGACCAGCGACGACCTACGGTTCACGGTACATACGGTGGCTTGTTTCGGCCAATGTGCACTGGCTCCGGTCATCGCCATCGATGGAGTCATCCATTCACACATCACCGAAGAAGCCCTTGCTTCTTTGATCGAAGCACTCTCAGGTGCAAAGGAGAGCGTATGAGCAGCATTCTTGACACCTTGGAGCGTGAAGGGATAGAGCGCCTGTATCCGAATCGGCCTTCGCTGGTCGTAGGCATGGGAACCTGTGGAATGGGCAGTGGAGCCGACGCAATCTACCCAGCATTGCAAAAAGCCATTGCCGAACAGAATCTGGACATTGCCTTGCGACAGACCGGTTGTTTCGGTTGTTGCAGCGAAGAACCGCTGGTCAGTCTCTCGTTTCCGGAGAAGCCTGTGGTGCTGCACCATAGACTGACCGTCGAGGATGTGCCATTCCTTCTGCAGGCGGTGCGAGCGGGAACCTATTATGCCCCGAAGGCATACTGCAAGATCAGCGAATGGGATCATCATCTACGTAAGCACCACTATGGAAACGGATTTCCCGAACTGCCTGAATGGAATGAACTCGATTTTTTCCGTTCCCAGAAAAAATTGGTCATGCGCAATTGTGGCTTGATCGATCCTAGCCACATCAGTGAGTACGTCGCCGTCGGAGGGTATCGTGCTTTTGAGCAAGCCCTTGGTTCCCTGAGTAGGGATGAGGTGCTCTCTGAGATCAAGGATTCGAAACTCAGGGGTCGGGGAGGAGCGGGATTCCCCACCGGCTTGAAATGGGAGTTGATGAAGCAGGAGGAGAGTGAGGACAAATACCTCATCTGTAATGCCGACGAAGGGGATCCCGGCGCCTACATGAACCGCAACGAGCTGGAAAGCGACCCGCATATGGTCATTGAGGGCATGCTCATCGGTTCCTATGCCACTGGGGCCCGGGAGGGAATCATCTACGTCCGTGCAGAATATCCCTTGGCGGTCAAGCGATTGAAACAAGCCATCGGCCAAGCCTATGAGCACCAGTTGCTCGGTTCGGACATCTTGGGACGAAGGTATCGTTTTGATCTCTCGGTGGTTGAGGGTGCCGGGGCTTTCGTCTGCGGCGAGGAAACCGCGCTCATCGCCTCCTTGGAAGGAAAAGCGGGAAGGGCACGGGCAAAACCGCCGTTCCCTTCCCAGAAAGGGTATCTCGGTCGTCCCACGACGATCAACAATCTGGAAACCTGGACCAACATCCCGCTCATCCTCGCAAAAGGCAGTACCTGGTTCAGTCGCATCGGTACCCCGACAAGTCCGGGAACGAAGGTCTTCAGCCTGGTGGGAAAGGTCAAACGCACCGGCTTGGTGGAACTCCCCTTGGGCGAGAAACTGACCACCTTGGTCTATGAGGCGGGCGGCGGTGCCGTCGCACCCGGAAAAAAGATCAAGGCGGTACAAAGTGGAGGACCATCGGGTGGATGTATTCCCGCTCGTCTCTTCGATAATCCCATAGAATATGAAAGCCTCGCCCGTCTTGGGGCGATCATGGGAAGCGGAGGCATGGTCGTCATGGACAGCGACAATTGTATGGTGGATTCAGCCCGGTACTTTTTGGAATTCACCACCAAGGAATCGTGTGGAACCTGTACGCCTTGCCGTGAAGGGTTGTCACAAGAGCTCAGCTTGCTGGAAGCCATCACTGAAGGCAGGGGAAAATCTGAGGATCTTTCCACGCTTCGGATGTTGAGTGAACATATCAGTGATACAGCCTTGTGCGGGCTGGGACAATCGGCGACCAACCCGGTCAAGACGACCCTCTCCTATTTTGGTGAAGAGTATGAGAGCCATATCCAACGAGGACGGTGTGAGGCCGGTACCTGTGAGGCGCTGGTAGCGGAGTTATGTTCAAACTCCTGTCCGCTTGCCATGCGCATCCCCAACTATATCGCCCTGCTGAAGGAAGACCGGCTCCTTGAGGCGTTCACCTCAACCTTGGAGGACAATCCGCTGCCCGGTACGCTGGGAAGGATCTGCCATTTCCATTGTCAGATGCGGTGCCGAAGAGAGACCCTCGACGGTCCGGTCCATCAAGGAGAATTGCACCGTTATCTGGCCGACACCCTCTACAAGATGGGTGACGAACAACAGGTCTATCAGGATCTGCTGCGTCGTTCACTACCCCAGACGGGCAAATCGATGGCCATTGTCGGTGCGGGACCTGCCGGTTTGAGTGCGGCTTTCTATCTTGCCCGGCTCGGGCATGCCGTAACCATCTTCGATGAACACCCGAAGGCCGGAGGGGTGCTTCGATACGGCATCCCCTCCTACCGGCTACCCAAGGAATTGCTGGACAAGGAACTGGAGCTGCTCAGCATTCTGGGGGTGAAATGGGCCATGCAAAAGCAGTTGGGCAAGGATTTCCAGCTTTCCGACCTGAAAGAGGGTCATGATGCAGTCATTCTTGCCTTGGGTTCCTACCATCATGCTTCCTTGGATTTGAAAGGAGGCGATGCAAGCGGCGTCATCCAAGGCACCGAGGTGCTCAGACGCCTGAGCGAGGAGGAAAACCTTGGGATCGGGGAGCGAGTTGTCATTCTCGGTGGAGGCAATGTAGCCATCGATGTGGCACGTTCACTCTGGCGTCTTGGCAAATCGGTGTGTATCGCCTACCGCCGTTCCGAACAGGAGATGCCGGCCAATCGAAGCGAGATTGAGGAAGCCCTCAATGAGGGTATCTCCTTTATCTTTAATGTGGCGCCCAAGGAAGTGAAGCGCGACGAGCAGGGAAATCTGGTCGGTCTGCTGGTCGATGAGCTCCTCGAAGGGAGCTTTGATCTCAGCGGAAGACGGCAAAGAACAGTCAGCGGAAACGTGCGACTGCTGGATTGCGATACCGTCATCATCGCCGTCGGCGAACGGGTGGATACATCCTTGTTGGCCGACCAAGCGTTGGAGGTATCGAAAGAGGGGCATCTTTCGGTGGGACGCTATACCTACCAGACCAATCAGGACAACGTATGGGCGGTCGGTGATGTCATCACCGGCCCCGCCACCGCAGCTGAGGCAATGGGGCAGGGCAAGGAAGTCGCCCGCCTGATCGATACGGCCTTGATGGGAGAAGACCGGTGGAAGCGTTTGTTCACCACATTCACCTATAGCAGGACGATCGGAAAACCGCTGTATGAAGGCAAGGCGATCACTTCAGCCAAACTCAGCTCCAAGGATCGGCGACTTTCCTTCGCCGAGGTGAATCTGGGATATACGGGGCGTCAGGCCCGTATGGAAGCCGGCCGCTGCCTGCGCTGTGATGTCCGCATTGAGGAGGCGAGCAATGGATGAACAGTTGATCCGTCTGAGTGTTGATGGAACCATGGTCGAGGTATGCAAAGGAACAAGGATCATAGACGCCTGCCTGCAAGCAGGGGTGAAGGTCCCCTCCCTCTGTTATCTCAAGGACATTTCCGACCATGGTTCCTGTGGCATATGCATGGTGGAGGTGGAAGGTGCAAAGCGCTTGATCCGTTCCTGTCAGCACGTGGTGCTTCCGAACATGGTGATCCACACCCATACCCAGCGGGTGCTGCAGGCCCGCAGGCTCAATCTGGAACTCATCCTTGCCAATCATCCCTTGACGTGCACACAGTGCGAGCGGAACCTGCAGTGTGAATTGCAGAGCCTATCCAGACAGCTTGGAGTCGCTGGTTCACGATTCACCCGGACCAAGAAACACCTGCTTCCCCTCGATGAGACGTCTTCGGCCTTGGTGCGTGATCCAAATGCGTGTATTCTCTGCAATCGTTGCGTGCAGGTGTGCTCCGCTATGCAGACCGTCCATGCCATCAGCATGGTCAACCGCGGTTTGCAAACCAAGGTTGCGACGTTTTTCGATGAAGGCTTGGGTAATTCGGTTTGCACCAATTGCGGACAATGCAGTCTGGTCTGTCCCACCGCCGCCATAACAGAGCGTGATCAGGCCGATGAGGTGTTCGCCGCCCTTTCCGACCCTTCGTTGACGGTAGTCGTCCAGACCGCGCCGGCGATTCGTGTCGCCTTGGGGGAGGCGTTGGGGTTGGAACAGGGCAGTCTGGTTACCGGCAAGATGGTGAGTGCACTCAGGGCCCTAGGGTTCGACAAGGTGTTCGATACCCAGTTCACTGCCGATCTGACGATCATAGAAGAGGCAAACGAGCTGCTGCAGCGAATGGCCACAGGCCGTACCCTGCCGATGATCACCAGCTGCAGCCCCGGATGGATCAAATTCATTGAGACATTCTATCCGGACCAACTCGACCACGTCTCCACATGCAAATCCCCCCAACAGATGTTCGGTGCTTTGGCAAAGACATTCTATGCCGAGAAAGCGGCTGTGGATCCGCGTTCGATCAGGGTGGTTTCCATCATGCCTTGTACAGCGAAGAAATTCGAGGCGGGGCGCAGTGAAATGGACAGTGCCTTCGACTACTGGCGCGATCGTATGGGACTTTCGGAGGAAGAGCGGTTCGCTGATGTCGACTGGGCGTTGACCACCCGAGAGCTCGCCCGCATGATCGGACGGATCGGTCTTGACTTTACCCGGCTCCCGGAGGGACTGTTCGACGATCCTTTGGGCGAATCGACCGGCTCGGCTGCTTTGTTCGCTTCCTCTGGAGGAGTCATGGAGGCTGCTTTGCGGACGGCCTATGAGAAAGTGAGTGGAACGCTCCTGGAGGAGGTTGAGTTTTCGGCGTTGCGGCAAGCACAAGGAATTCGACAAGCTGACATCCAGATAGGGGAGATTAAACTGAAAGTTGCCGTAGCCAATACCTTGGCCAACGCCCGCATCCTGCTTGACCAGATTCGGAAGGGAACCAGTGAATATGCATTCATCGAGGTGATGACTTGTCCCGATGGGTGTATCGGCGGAGGAGGGCAGATACGGCCGACCAACCAGGAGGTACGGGAAAGACGCGTCCAGGCCGTCTATACCGAGGACCGGGGCAAGCCCATCAGGAAATCCCATGAGAATCCTGCGATCAAATCGTTGTATGCGTCGTTCTTGGGAGAACCCTTGGGACCGATGAGCCATCATCTGCTCCACACGTCCTATACCCTACGCGATCAATACCGTTGACCTTTGAAAACAGTACGCTCAGAAATGAAGGAATATGCTATAGTACCGAAAGGGAGGTGGCATGAAGATTCTTGCCTGTTCTGATATCCATATGGGGAGAGTTCCCTCTGTTGGAAACGATACACTGGTGAACGGACATAGCAGCTGGGATGCAACTGTTGCAAAGGCAATTGCATTGCAGGTGGATGTTGTGGCCCTGGTGGGGGACGTCGTCGAGCAGGAAGATGCCTGGCTTTCCGTGTATTACCCGTTGCTTGCCGGGCTTGAACGCCTCAAGAGGGCCGGAATCAAAGTCATTGCCGTCGGGGGAAATCACGATTGGGAGATTTTTCCCCGACTTGCCAAGCAAAGCGATGCCATCACCCTGTTGGGATTGGGGGGAAGCTGGGAAGCCTGTCAGGTGGAACAGGTACGTTTCGTCGGTTGGTCCTTCCCCCATTCTCATGTCAAGGAAAATCCGTTCTTGGGCTTCAAACAGGATCTGCTTGCAAATTCCCCCTTGACCCTCGGTCTGTTGCACACCGAAATCGACGTACCGTCTTCCCGGTACGCTCCGGTATCCCAAAGTGATTTGGCATCCCGTCAAGGCATGCTCTGGATGCTCGGCCATATCCACAAACCTGGAAAGATCAAGGATTTACCGGCATATTATTGCGGTAGCCCGTATGCCTTGGATGTCAATGAGGATGCAGTGCATGGAGTCTACCTGTTGCAAAACGATGGCAACACGGCATGGAAAGAGCCGGTTTTCATCCCCCTTTGTCCTTATCGGTTTGAGCGCTGCAGCATTGAGGTGACCGGCTCTATCGATCAACTGGATTTGCAGATGCGGGCGACCCAAACCATCCGTCGCTTTGCTGCCGAGCTCAACTGGGAAGGAAAACTGTATCTCCGCTTGGTGTATACCGGGTATCTTGCCCCCCATCTTGACCTTGCAAAAATCTTTCCGTTCCAGGAAGAAACGATTGAATTCTTCTCCAGGGAGGAAGAAACCGACATACTGCTGTTCACCCATTGGGAGGATCGAACGCAGTTGGAAGTCGATTTGGCACAATTGGCCCAAGGATCCGGACCGGATGCGCTGCTTGCACGCATGTTGCTCGATCCCGAGCAATTAGCCGAGCTGGCCAAGCAATACAAGCTTTTGGATGCGCAAAGTTTCAACAGTTCCGCCTTCAGCCTGCTGCCCCATGCATTACTATCGTCGCATGATGCCCTCGAGAGTGCCCGAAACGCCGGTATGCTGGTCCTTCGTTCCTTGGTCATGCAGAAGAGCGGAGGTGCAACATGAACCGGATACTTCGATTCACCCGCTTCAGCCTGCTCAAAGCCCCCGGGTTCGGTTCCCATTTCTTTCCAACTCTGACGTTTCCCCCTCATGGCCTGCAGATCATCTACGGGCCGAACGGCGTAGGAAAGACCACTTTGATGCGGAGTCTGCGCAGCCTGCTTGCAACCACCGGTGAGGAACAGGATCTTGAGGCTGAGGCTGTGTTTTCTGTGGATCAGGAGCTTTGGAATCTTTCGCTTTCGGAAGGGAAACTGGTGCAAACACAGCTTTCCAATGGACAGGAAGCACGCATTCCCGGGCGGAATGACGAATACGGGCAGGCCTATTGGCTCTCCCTCCATGATCTCTTAGGCAAGGAAGGTTCGAATACCGTCTTTTTGGATGCATTGCACAAGCAGTTGCAAGGCGGCATCGACTTGGCGAAAGCCTACCAGACAAGCAAGGCGATCACCGCCTTTTCCAACAGCAGGAATTCCCTGACCAAACAGGTGAAGGACAGTACGGCAAAGGTTGAAAAGCTCCAGTCGCAGATCAGGGAAAACGTGCATTTGGCCGAACAATTGGAAAGTCTGCATAAAACCGTCGATGATCGCCCCCAAAAGGAACAGCTGCGCAAGCTGTTCAACCAAGCCCTTGCCTATCAGAAAATTGAGCAAGCATGGAAACAGGCCGACGAGCATATACAATCCTTCGATCAGCGATTGAAAGGGTTCAGTTCATACACCTACGAAGAAGCACTGAAGCGGGAAGCTGCATGCCAAGAGGCTCAAGCGCAGCTTGCCACCGCGCAACATGACCTGCAAGCCTGCAAAAAGGATCTGCAGGATATTGACCTGCCGATCGATGGTGCAACCGATCCGACTTTGATTCTCGACCAGATTCAGGAGTGCAAGGAGCGCCTTCGCATAGTGCAAAGCGCCTCTGATACCCATCTTGGTGTACAGGCAAACCTGGAAACCTGGGAAACCGAGCATGCTTTCTTGGTAGGGGAAAAACCACAGACAACACAACTTGAGCAGATGGTGAAACGTCTGACGCAGCTTTCCCTGCAATGTGAACCGCTGCGTTGTGCCGTCGATAGCAGTGCCCGACTGAGTGAGCTGCTTGGTGTTCAAGAGAGCTTTGATACAAAGCGTCTTGAGTTGCTGCGTCAGGCAAAAGATGGGGTGCTTGCCTTGTTGCATGCATCCACGCAAGCAAAAACCGCCAACCGGACAAAGCCGGTTTCTTTTCTTGTGGTCGGGTTGATTGTGCTTCCTTTCTCCCTATTCTCGATGCTCTTGTCCTGGTTCAATCATCCCGCTCTTGCCGCCCTTTGCTTAGCCCTCATGCTCATGGGGATGGCAGTGGTATCGCGCAGGCAGAAGAATCCCGAGTATGCTGAGCTTCAACGTGCCTGCGACCATCAGAAACAGGTGCTTGCCGCAATACTTGCTGAACTGGATAGTACAATGCCTGGCGATGACGGGTTCGATACATTGGCACGAATGCTTTCCCAGTTGAACGATAGAATTGCGGAACAGGAAAAGATCCGGGAGCTGAATCAACAGAGAAGTAACGCGCGAAATCGATACGAACAGGCAACCCAAGCATATGAAGGCTGGAGGAAAGCGTACCAAGAGGTGAGTGAAGCTCTGAACCTTTCGTCCCAACCTGCTCTCGAGGGTTCCCAGTTCTTCCACTTCTCCGACCAATTGAAGACGTGGGCAGAATTACTGGCCAAGTCCAATTCGGCAAAGACTGTGTATGATGATGCCAAACAGCAAGCTGAATCTGCATTGGAAACGCTGAAACTTCTCTGCAACATTGACGCGGATACTCCCCAGCTCCTACTTTCCAAGGCAAAGGGTTTGGTTCAGGTGCTGGAGCATGTGCAACTGCTTGGCAAACGCGAAAAAGCGCTGGCAGAGGATGTGGAATCCCTGAAGGAATCGCTTTCCCATAAGGAGGTCGACCGTGCCGGTTTCTATGCGGATCTTGGTCTGGAAGTAGCCGATATCCAGAGCGTCCAACGACTTTCCGATCAACTCGAGTCTTATCAGAAATATGATTTGGAGCTGAAGGTTCTGGAAAAACAGCTTGCCGATCAGCCCGATGAGATCACCACCCTGGCCAATGGGGTTGCTCCTGCAGAATTGGAACAACAATTGGCTGACCTGGAGCAGGAATTGAAACGTTACGACGAGATCCAGATCCAGATCGGACAGCTTCAGGAACGATATGACCAGGCTTGCAATAATGTTGAGTTGGAAAAGGCTGAGCTGGAAAAGCGCACGGCCAGTGAGGCGTTGGAGGAACAAAGGCGGAAGGAAGTTCAACTGAACATGGCGAATGTTCTGTTTACCTTGGTGAAAACGAAGACGGAAACAGAGTATCAGCCCCAGGTGGTTAGGCAGGCGGATCACTGGCTCAGAAGGATTACCGAGCATCGGTATGGATTCGGGGTGGGAGAGACTGAATTCATTGCACAGGATTTGGTCTTGGAAAAACCGTTTGCACTATCCGCTTTGTCAAGCGGAGCACGCATCCAGTTGCTTTTCGCCGTACGGATGGCTTTTTTGGAATTGCTTGAGGGTGGAAGTGGCGACCACTTGCCGCTTTTCATTGATGAAGTAATGGCAAATAGCGATGACCAACGGTCGTTGGCCATTGCACAGGCGATTTTGGAAATCGCAAAAGAGCGGCAGGTTTTCTATTGTACGGCCCAGTATGATGAGGTACAGAAATTTGTGTCGCTTGCAAAGGATGCGGTGAATCTCATCGATCTGGAGGATGAGAAACGTAGCTATCACCACCTCAAACATCCCTATTCGCCTTCTCCGAGCGAACGTTCGGTGGAAGTCCCCTTTGCTGAGGACTATGGTGAGTATGCATCCCGTTTGAGGGTGCCGAAGCCCGATGTGCATGATCAAATCGGTTCTCTTTCCACTTGGTTTCTGTGTACCGACAGCGAAGAACTGTATGCGTTGCTCAAACGGGGGTTTTCCCAAATCGGACAAGCCAAGGAAGTCAGTGATGTCTATAGGAAGCGATATGATCTGCTCAGCTTTGCCCAAGAAACAGCCCGAACAGGAAGAGCTCGCATCGTAGAGGCCGTGGATTTGCACCAAGCTCCCGCCGTGCTGAAGCGGGGGACAACGTATTTCAATGATTTGGAAGCGTTTGTTGCTGCAGGAAACCATGACGGAAATGATATTCTGGAGGCGTTGGAGGCGAAGACCTTGAAGGGATTTCGCGATGTGGCCAAGGAAGCGCTGCGGGATTGGTTGCTCTTAGAGCGGTTTGCTTCTGAGGAGCCTCGGCTGGGAATCAACCAGATTTTAGACCAACTGCATCTCGAATTTGATGATTTCTTTGTAGACTGTGAGAATCAGGTGGTTGTTGTACGCTATCTTGAGAGTGTACTCGCATAAAAAACAAAGGTTTCCTTTTTTGTTTTTACGGCATATACTCCAATGCATGTATCGCTCAACCATTCGAGCCTGTTATCTGGGCAATTTCATAGGGGCTTTGACGTGTAATCTGGCCCCCTTGTTGTATGTTACCTTCATGGATCAATTCGGTCTGACCTTCGAGATGGCGGGTCGATTGACGTTGTTGAATTTCGTGACCCAGATCATCACTGATTTGGCATTCAGTCGGCCGGTTGACCGGTACGGGGTGCGCCCGTTCATTACTGCAGGACACCTGTTGGCTTTTTTGGGATTTGTCCTGTTGGCATTCGCACCCACCTTGTTTCCCTTCAACCCCTACCTTGGGCTGATGGTTGCCACCGTCGTGTATTCGGTAGGCGGAGGGCTGTTCGAACTGCTGCTCAGTGCCATAGTCCAGGCGATACCCAATGATTCAAAGGAAGGGGCGATGAGCCTGTTGCACTCCTTCTATGCATGGGGATTCATCGTCGTGGTGATTGGGACGACCATCCTGCTCAATGTGTTCGGCCGAGCTCATTGGACGATTGTCGTGCTTTTCTGGTCGGTTCTTCCTTTGCTGAATTTCATCAATTTCCTTCGCGTTCCATTGGCTCCTGCGGTCAGTGAGGAGAAGCGGACGAAAATCCGTGAGCTGCTGGGCTCAAGTTATTTCCTGCTGGTGGTGTTGGGCATAGCCGTAGGCGGAGCCACCGAGGTCTCCATGTCCCAATGGACCAGTGCTTTCGTTGAAGCCTCTTTGGGCCTCCCCAAGGAAGTAGGGGATTTGGTGGGACTGTGCCTTTTCGCACTCCTCTTGGGGACTGCACGTGCTGTCTATGGGGCATGGGGTGCAAAATTCCCTCTCTATAAGGCAATGGTGTTTGGTTCGGTGCTCTGCATATTCAGTTATGTGGTTGCAGCATTGAGTCCCTGGCCGATGGTAAGTCTGGTTGCCTGCATCCTCACCGGGTTGGGAGCGAGTCTCTTGTGGCCGGGTTCGGTGGTACAGGGAGCCAATCGATTTCCCTTGGCGGGATCCTCCTTGTTCGCTTTTCTTGCCGCAGGAGGAGATGCCGGTGCTGCGTTCGGACCTTGGTTCATAGGGCTGACCGCCGATGTCATTCCTTCATTGGTGACCGTATTTCCGTGGCTGCGTGATCTTCCGCTTGATGAGGCGGCACTCCGCAGCGGCATGCTGCTGGCTGCCATCTTCCCGTTGTTGATGGTGGTGTTCCTTACACGAATGCATCGCTTGGAGCACACGAAGAAGGAAGCGTAGCCTTCGTTTTCACCATAGCCAGCATTTCATCGGCACTTCGGAGTCTCCTGCTGATGTCCCTGGCCAAATTCAGTACCAACATGGTATAGGTTTTTAGATCCTGCAGTGAAATCTTGTATAAGTCACGGTTGGAAAGGGTGATGATGCTTGTCGTCTGCAGCGTAACCACCGAGGCCGCACAATTTTGGATGTCTATCAACTCCATTTCGCCGAACGAATCGCCCTTGTGGAGCGTGGTGATGATACGGCTTTGTTTCTTGTTGGTTTCCGAACGGCGTACCACCGCCACTTCGCCCTCGACGATGAAATGCACGCTGTTGTTGGGCTCTCCCTGTTTGAGCAATGTAGTATCCTTTGGATAGGTCTCCTGCTGCAAATAGGGTTTTATCAACTGAAGCTGAGCTTCGGTCAATCCACCGAACATGCTGTGCTTGCGGAGAAATTCATTGGTGGCTGTGCATTCACTCATACTGTATGGTACAAGACACAGGTGGTGGACGCAAGGTTCGAACACCATGCGATGGGAAGAATCCAATGAAGGTATCGCAACTTCTTTCCTGCCTCGCACATGGACAAGCCAAAGTAAGTGTCGTACAGTACCTATACCGTGGTTTTCCCATGGTGTTTCGGTCTAAAGGGGGTTTGGTCTGCTTCTGTATTCATTGCAAAATACCTTGGTAGGACTGTTGTTGCTGGTCATCATCCTCTACTTTTTTTGGAAACAGCAGGGGAGTGTAGAGCTTGCGGATAGACTTTTTTTGTCTTTGGTCGTTCTCAATGCCGTGTTGTTGCTCTTGGAGTTCAGTGTGGACTTATTCGGCATCTATTACCCAAGGCCGTCGAACAGGACGATGGTTTCGCTGCTGACTGCACTGTTTTACCTGCTGAATCCTGCACCCGGAGTCTTGTATTTCCTCTATGTTTCCGCTCTGATCAATCGTCAGTTTCGAGTGAAAAGTCTCTTTATCGCCATGGTCGTGCTTCCTTTCGCCTTCCATGCGGTTTTTGCACTTGTCAGCCCATTCACCGGTTGGCTGTTCACCATCTCGCAGGAGGGTATCTACCAACGGGGGCCTTGGTTTTTTCTGATGGTTATCTGCAACTATTCATATCTGGCAGCCGGGCCGTTGTATCTTTCCAAGTGCAACACCCAACTGCAACGCAAATTATTCAGCACCTTGTTGGTATTTCCGTTCCCGGTTGCCATTGCCGGTTTGCTCCAAACCATGTTCTATGGTTTGGAAGTGCTTTGGTTGAGTCTTGCCTTTTCCCTCCTGATCCTGTTCTTCAATGTGGAAACGTTCCAAGTGAGTCGTGATTTCTTGACCGGCTTGTACAACCGCCGGTACTTCCAGAAGATGGTCGGGTTGGCCTTCGAGAAACACGAGGGCAATCTTCCGGTTTGGGTCATCTTGATCGATATCAACGGCTTCAAGAAGGTCAATGACACCTACGGGCATGAAATGGGTGATGCAGCCTTGGTTGCACTCTCCCGGTTGCTCGAGCAGAGTTTTATACCAGATGCAGTGATCAGTCGGTTCGGTGGGGATGAATTTGCTCTGTTGGTACCGCTTGCGAAGCCGTTGCCGTTGTCAGACGTGCTTGCTCCGTTCAAGAATGCGTTGACGCGTATGAATAGACAACAGACGATGCCGTTCGAGTTGTCGGTAAGCGTCGGATGCTGCAATTTGGCAAAGACCACGTTGCAAAATGTCCATCAATTCCTGCTTGGCGTTGACAAGGTTCTCTATCAGGCGAAGCGAAAGGCATATGAGCTGGGAGAACAAGAGCATTGTGTTGTGTCGGTACAGGAGGAATCTGTCTAGACATCAGTAGGCAGGTGCCCAAATTTGCATCACCAAACAGGCTTTTTATGTCTCACTTCTTGCCGTTTCCTGCATACATGAGTATTGTGTAGACGGTCTCACATGTAAGGAATTCTCTATGAAGAAAAAGTATTTCGGGATGGGATTGCTGTTGCTCTCTCTATCCATACCATTGTTTGCCTCTTCCTCAGTCACCTTGGATCAGGCACTGGAATTGGCACGGGCCAACAACCTTTCCCTTACCAGCTCGGCCATCGATGTCAATGCGGCAAAGCGGGATGTCCAGACTTCCTGGAACCTCTTTCTGCCTTCCGTATCGCTTACCTTGAGCAATGCTGGTGGTGGACCGGTCTTTAATGCTGCCACCACCCTTATGGGTGCCGCCTCGTATACCAACCGGGGTCTGGGGGTAGGCCTTTCTGTCTCCATGACCCTCAATCCTGCAGTCAAGGCACAGATGGATACCTATCAGGTAGGGTACCAGATCCAGCAGGTAACCTATGCGCAGGCAAAGGCGGAAGTGGAAAAGAACGTCACCAAACTGTTCTATTACCTGTTGATGCAGGACCAGAACATCAAGGTACAGCAGGCAAATCTGGAGCTTGCCCAAAGTCAGTATGACCAAGTGAAGGTCAAGTACGACCAAGGCTTTGCCTCTGAACTGGAATTGCTCTCCGCCCAGCTTTCCGTTGAAAAGCTGAAGCCGGGGCTTGAGCAGGCAAAAAACCAATACCAGGCGAACCTGCTCAGCCTGAAGGCAATGCTCGGTCTTTCCTTGGATGAAGATCTCTCGTTGGAGGGCGAGGTCCCCACGTTGGCAAAACAGCTCGAGGTGGCGCAACTCCAGGATTATCTTGCAAAGAGTTACTCCATCACCTTGCTTGATCTGAACCTGCAGCAACTGAAAAGCAGTTATGCATCCAACAAACAACAGGCATTGACGCCTTCACTTTCCTTAAGCGGTTCATATGATATCTCGCTCTGGAATGATTCCTATACGAATACCTTCAGCGATTCGGCTTCCTATTCCATCGGCCTTCGTATTCCCTTGGATGGATTCATTCCTGATTCCCGTACCCAGATGGGACTGGAGAAGCTGCAGAACTCCATGGACAAGCTGTTGTTGCAGCGTCAACAAGCGTTGCAGCAACTGGAGGTGAGTGTACGGGGGCAGGTGCAGAATCTGAACATGCTCTCCGGCCAGGCTGACCTCGCCCAACAGAACATCGAGCTTACCCAACGTCTCTATGCCATGAACCAAGCCCAATATGAAAGTGGGTACGTAAGTCTGGTTGACTTGGAAAGTGCGCAGAACAACCTGCTTTCTGCAAAGCAAAATCTTCTGGGTGTCCAATACCAGTATGTCAGTTCTCTGATAGACCTGCTGTATCAACTGAATCTCCAACATGAGTATCAAGCCAAGGAGCTGCTGTAATTATGGAACATACATCGTCCAAGAAACGTATTGCAGGACTGGTGGTCCTGATCATCCTGATCATTCTTGCCACGGCTTTGGTCGTGGTCAATCCCTTCAAGTACCTGAAGCAACTGCAGCCGACTCCCGTCCAGGAAACACAAAAGGACAAGGCTGCTGTTTCGGTCAACGTCGAGTCCATCGCCTTGTCGGATCTGCAGAATACCATCAAAGGCAATGGGAATGTCATCGATCCAAGCTCGCTTGACGTCTACCCCGAGGTTGCCGGAACGCTGACCAGTCTGGATGTCTCGGTAGGAGACCGGGTGGCAAAGGATCAGGTGCTTGCCACCGTCGATCCTTCCCGGGCTGGTGTGGTATACAAGTCCAGTTCCGTCAAGGCTCCTGCTTCCGGTACCATCCTTTCGCTTCCCTTCGTACAGGGATCGACCGTTTCCATGCAGGCGCCGATCGCCCGTATCGGACTGTTGGAAAACCTGGAAGTGGTGATGGATATCGCCGAGCGGAATATCGGGTCCGTGGGAATCGGCACCAAAGCGGAGTTCCGGTTCAAGGCTTTCGGGGACAAGGTTTTTACTGGTCAGGTGAGCCGGCTTAGTCCGGTCCTGAATCCTGCGACCAGAACGTTGGAAATCAGGCTGACGATTGATGATCCCGATAATCTGGTAAAAAGCGGCATGTTCCCCTCGGTGACCCTGTTGACCGAGCAAATCTCGAACGTCGTGGTCATCGCCCGCTCCTCGTTGCTGTACAACGGAGACCAGGCCTACGTGTATGTCGTAGACGAGAACAACATCGCCCATACCCGTTCCGTATCCCTTGGAATGGAAGTGGATGATTTGGTGCAGATCACCGAAGGTCTGCAGGTAGGGGACGTATTGGTCATTCAGGGGCAGAGCCTGCTGACCGAGGGAACCCAGGTTCGGGTGCTCTAGAAACATAAGGAAGCCAGCATGAGTCTAACCAATACTGTTGTAAAACGACCTACTACGATCATCGTCATCTATGTTTTGTTGACGGTGCTTGCCTTGGTCGTCTATCCGAACCTTTCGGTGGAGCTGTTTCCTGAAATGGATCTGCCGATGGTCATCGTGTATTCCACATATCGTGGCGCAAGCCCAGAAACGATGGAACAGCGGGTGACCAAACTGGTGGAAAGCGCCGTCTCGAATGTCGGAGGGATCAAGAAGATCACTTCGACTTCCTCCGAAGGCACTTCCATGGTAATGCTTGAATTTGCCTATGGGACTGATCTGGACAAGGCTAGTCAATCGATCAACGACAACCTCAACCTCTATACCGATGCGTTCCCTTCCGATGCAAGCCAACCGACCATCTTCAAGTTGAATACCAACATGATGCCGGTGATGAATATCGCCTTGAAGAGTTCCAACGGGCAGGATGCCAACGCCCTGCGGGTAATCATGAAGGACATGGTGCAGAACCGCATCGAACGGGTTGCAGGCGTTTCCTCCACCTCGATCAACGGTGGGCAGGATGCCTTCATCCAAGTGGCCATAGACCAGAACCGATTGGAAGCCTACGGACTGACTTTGTCCCAGGTTGCCTATACGCTCAGTCCGCAGAACCTCCAGCTTGGCTCAGGTTCCCTGATCGAAGGGGACAAGTCGTACCTGTTGAGAACCGACGCCCAATTCGTCTCCTTGGACCAGATAGAGAACGCCATGGTCGCCTCCTATCCCAAATATGATGCGAAGGGCAATGTCATCGGTTCAAATGTAGTACGCATCAAGGACTTGGCAACCGTACGGTATGCCTATCATGATCCCACCAGCCAGGTATACATCAACGGGGAGCCGGGTGTGTACCTCTCGGTATCCAAGGAATCGGACGCAAACAGTGTCCAGGTCGCCAAACGTGTGTATGCAGTCCTTGATCAGATGAACAAGGAATTGCCGCAGGGTATGAGCCTGGAAGTCATCGTCGATACCACGACGATGATCGAATCCACGATGAATGCCGTCTACCAGTCGCTCTGGTACGGAGTGATCCTGGTCATGATCGTTCTGTTCATCTTCCTCAGGAGTCTCAAGTCGACCTTCATCATAGGCCTTTCGATCCCCATATCCATGTTGCTTACCGTTTTGGTCATGTTCTTCATGGGATATTCGCTGAACTTGATGACCCTCACCGGTCTGATACTCGGACTCGGTATGACGGTTGACAGCTCTATTGTTGTGTTGGAAAACATCTTCCGGTACCGCGAACGAGGAGCTAAGCTTGATGCCGCCGCAATTCTCGGTACAAAGGAAATGGTCGTTGCCATTGCCGCCTCCACCTTGACCACTGTGTGTGTATTCGTACCCATGGTACTCTTGAAAAGCAAGTTGGAAATGCTTGGCCAGATGATTACCCCGATGGCCGGAACGATCATCATCAGCCTGCTTTCTTCCCTGATCGTCTCGGTTACCCTGATTCCGGTGTTGACCAGCTCGTATGTCAAAGTCTATACACGCAAGCAGAAACCGTTGAAGCTGCGTCTGCTACGCTTCATCGACGACAAAGCCGAAGCCGCCTTCGAGGCACTCGACCGCGGGTATAAGCGGGTGCTCTCCCTCTTGATCGACTATAAATGGTTGACCTTGATCTTGGTCCTGCTGTTGTTGGTCCTGACCTTCCAGGCTTTTGCGCTGATGCATAAGAGTCTCTATCCCACTATGAATGAGACCTCGGTTTCCTTGAGTGTAAGCCTACCCGAGGGAACCACCTTGGCAAC
This sequence comes from Sphaerochaeta sp., assembly GCF_050256055.1. Taxonomy (NCBI): domain Bacteria; kingdom Pseudomonadati; phylum Spirochaetota; class Spirochaetia; order Spirochaetales; family Sphaerochaetaceae; genus Sphaerochaeta; species Sphaerochaeta sp. The sequence goes on from NZ_JBFWIJ010000016.1 coordinate 59,623, forward strand.
CACCGAAAATTTGTTGTTGGATCTGCAAGAGAAGGCGAAAGCCGATATCAAGGGGTATAAGGACATCATCGTGACGGCTGGAGGCGGTGGTTTCTTCGGGAACGGAGGAACCAACAGCGGATCGCTGCAGATTTCGCTCAAGGATGAAATCGGGGTCGACTCCATGCAGGTGGTGCAGGATAAACTGCGTAAATACTACGACCTCTATCCGGCCGCGTCCTTCTCCTTCTCCCAGGTATCCATGGGACTGGGGAATGTGAACCCCGTAGATGTACTGGTGAAGAGCGACAACCTTGATCAGGCGGTCTCAACTGCCGAACAGATTCGTGATCTCATCGCAAAGCATCTGCCGAACATTACCGAAGTACGTACTGACTTCAACAAAGGGCTTCCCGAGTTGCATTTCAAGATCGACCGTGAACGGGCATATTCCTACAACCTGACGATGCAGACCATCGCAACGGAAATCAGCAACAGCGTCAACGGAATCACCGCTACGCAGCTGAAGGACAACGGGACCGACACCGATATCATCGTGATGCTGCAGAAATCAGACCGTGCAAGCGAACTCGATCTCAGACGTATTTTTGTCCGCAATTCCCTCGGGGAGAAAATCAGCTTGGATAATCTTGCCACCTTGGAGCGTTCAACCGGGCCGGTATCCATTAAGCGTGAGAACGAAATGCGTTCGGTTCATGTACTCGGCGGACTGGCCGGTGGATACGCCGCGAGTCAGGCGGAGACCGACATCAAGGCCTTGATCGAGAAACAGATCAATATTCCCGACGGGGTCTATCTCGAGTATGGCGGAGACTTTGCCGATATGACGGCGATGTTCAGTCAGGTCTACCTGATCCTTGTCCTTGCGATCGTATTGGTCTTCGGTGTCATGGCTTCGCTCTTCGAGTCGTTCCGCAATCCCTTCATTGTGCTCCTCTCCATGCCGTTGATGATGATCGGGGTGGTGGGTATCTACTTGATTACCGGAGAGACCTTCAGCTTGATCAGCGCCATCGGCATCGTCATTCTTGCCGGTATCGTGGTCAACAACGGCATCGTCCTGATCGAATACATCAACTTGCTCAGAAGACGAGGGGTGGGTTTGCGCCAAGCCTGCATTGACGCCGGAGGCAATCGGCTCAAACCGATCCTCATGACTAGCCTTACCACGATTTTCGGCATGATCCCGTTGGCATTCTTCGGTGGGCAAGGGGCTGAGCAGATACAACCGATCGGGCAGACCATCATTGGTGGCATGACGGTGAGCACCTTCCTGACCATCTTCTTCACTCCGGTTTTGTATGCACTCTTCAACCGGGAGAAAAAGAAGAAGGATGTGGAAAGCATCGAAAGCTATGCTGAGGAGGAGTAGGATGAAACGAGTGGAAATCATTGCAGCCCAGGCAATCCTGGATGATGTCCTGGAGGCTATGGAGCACTATCAGGTGCCGATGCACTACACGATCATCCCTGCCGCCCATGGAAGGGGAAACACCATCCCCAAGCTGGGTGATGATGTTTGGCCGGAAGAAAATTTCATCATGATCATCTATTGTGAAGAGGACCTGCTCTCTGCCATAGAGCAAGCCTTGGAGCTGGTCAAGAAGAAATACGATCATGAGGGCATCGGATACTTCGTGTTGTAGCGCAACCAAGTATGCTTGCTCAGATTACCATCAATGATATACCGGGTGAAACGAGAGGTTTCACCCGGTATTTTGTACGCGCATGGGGGGGAGACAAAAGGTGGTACAGTCGTATTCAAAAGTCACCGTGAACGGGCACGCAAGCACTCTTTCGCGTTTTACGAAGGTAGGGTATACTGGAAGGGAAAGGAGAAAAACTGCATGCAATTGACCGATATCCAAATGCGGGACCCGTTCATTCTCGCTGATGAACTGACCAAACGATACTATCTATACGGAACCACTGACGTTGAACCTTGGAAGATCCAAGGGGTGAGTTTCGAGGCATACCAGAGTTCTGATCTCAAGCATTGGGAAGGGCCGGTAACCGTCTTCAAGCCCGAATCGGGATTCTGGGGCACCCATAACTTTTGGGCACCGGAAGTGCATGTATTCCAAGACTCCTACTATATGTTTGCCTCCTTCAAATCCAACGACCATTGCCGGGGAACCCAAATCCTGGTTTCCGATTCCCCGCTCGGTCCATTCAGGCCGGTTTCACCGCAACCTGCTACACCGCTTTCGTGGGAATGCCTCGACGGAACCTTCTTTGTGGATGATGCAGGACAGAACTGGATCGTATTCTGCCATGAATGGGTGCAGGTCAATGACGGAGAAGTCTGTGCGCAAAGACTCAGCGAGCATTTGGATGCTCCGATCGGCGAACCCATCCTGTTGTTCCGTGCCTCCGAAGCCCCATGGCCGAAATTGCTTGCCCGTCGTGACGGGAGCAATTTGGTCGATGCCCGGGTGACCGACGGCCCGTTCCTGCACCATCTTGAGGACGGACAGCTGCTCATGCTCTGGTCGAGCGTAGCTCCCAACGGCTATGCCATGGGCTATGCCGTCAGTAAAAACGGCAGTCTGCTCGGTCCTTGGCAACAACAGCAGGAGCCGTTGATCACCGGTGACGGTGGACACGGCATGATCTTCCGTTCCTTTGAAGGCCGGTTGTACCTGACGTACCACAGCCCGAACAAGACACCGAATGAACGACCGTTCTTTGTGGAGCTTGAGGAAGTGGAGGGAGGCTTGCAATGCCGATAGACCGAAAAGCCTTGGTTGCGGCACAGAACCCTACGGTGCACACCTATGACAGCGCTTCCTTTCTTTCGGTGGGCAATGGGAATTTTACCTTCAGTGTCGACTGTACCGGTCTGCAGACGATTCTGCCGGACAAGGAAGGGCAGACTCCCTTGTGTACCATGAGTTCCTGGGGTATGCATGACTATCCGGGAAAAGAAGAGAAGCACTACGAACGGCTTCGCCTCCGCCGGTATGCATGCGCCACCCGAACTGTTGGGTATATGACCGATGCTACGGATCAAGAGGAGCTGTTCAATGACTTAAGGGTGAACCCCCATCGGTTCAATCTGGGAAGAATCGGCTTGTATGCCGAAGGCTGCACGCCATCGGAATTCCTGGACAGGATCAGTGGAATCGAAGAACAGCTGGATCTGTACCGTGGGGTGATCACCAGTAGGTTCTTCTATCAGGGCAGCCCGGTCCAGGTTCAGACACTCTGTCATCCGCAGTTCGACCAGGTTTCCATTCGCTTGGCTTCCCCACTTCTTCGTGAGGGTAGGTTGAAGGTCCTGCTTGCCTTTCCGTATGCATCCCATACGATTTCAGGAGCCGATTACCAGCAACTCCAACAGCATACGAGTACGCTTGCTGCTGAGGGAAACGGACGGTATCGAATCGACCGTACGCTCGATCAGATGCACTATGTCTGTCAGGTCCAAAGTGAAGCGTCTGCGAAATTGACTGAGAAATCACGCCATACATTCCTCTTGGAAAGTGAATCGGATGTACTTGAGGCTAGCATATGGTTCTCCCCTGATGCGACTGGTTGGCAGGCCGGCTCATTTGAGGAGGCGAAAACGGCTTCCGAATTCTGGTGGAAAGCTTTCTGGGAAGATGGGGCATTCATCGACTTGTCCCAATCGGAGGATAGCCGTGCCGCCGAACTGCAGCGAAGGATGATCCTCTCTCGGTACCTGCTCGCCATCCAATCGAGCGGCGACACCCCACCTGCGGAAACTGGGCTGACTTGCAACAGCTGGTACGGAAAATTTCATTTGGAGATGCATCTGCTTCATGCAGCGCATTTTGCGGTATTCGGACAACCTGCATTGTTGGAGCGTTCGCTTTCCTGGTATCTGAAGATTCTTCCCGGTGCCTATGAACGGGCGAAAAGCCAGGGATACCAGGGAGCACGTTGGCCGAAGATGACCGACCCAAGTGGCAACGACAGCCCGTCGGCCATCGGAACACTGCTGTGTTGGCAGCAACCGCATCCGATTTTCTATGGCGTTCTGCTCAAGAAAACCCATCCCGAGTCTCCGCTTTTGCCTGCCTGGGCGACCATCATAGAGGCAACAGCCGCCTTCATGGCCGACTATGTGGTCTGGGACGAGGAGCATCAATGGTATGTGCTCGGCAGCCCGGTCATCCCGGTCCAGGAAAACCACGACCCGGAGTCAACCCTCAATCCTACCTTTGAGCTTTCATATTGGCGATGGGCATTGGAAGAGGCTATACACTTTTTGGAGGATGCAAAGATACACGTTGATCCGAAACTCAGGCATGTTGTCGGGCATCTGGCTCCGCTTCCCCAGGATGGGAATGTATATCTGTCCCAACAAAACTGTCCCGATACCTATGGAGCATTTGCCTATGACCATCCTTCGTTGCTGTTCAGCCTCGGGTTGCTGGACGGAAGGGATGTTGATCACAGGATCATGGCCAACTCGTTGGACCAGGTGCTCAAGAGCTGGGACCTGAACGCGCTGTGGGGTTGGGATTTTCCGTTGATGGCCATGAATGCCGCAAGGCTGGGGAGATTCGATCTTGCCGTTGATCTTTTGTTGATGGAATCCGAGAAGAACACCTATACTCCCAACGGGCACAATGCACAACTTCCGAAACCCGATCTCCCCTTGTATCTTCCGGGAAACGGGGCGTTGTTGCTTGCGCTCTCGCTGATGGCCGGAGGATTGGGAGCAGGTCCGCTCTTTCCGTCCAAAGGCTGGGTGGTCAGAAGCGAAGGATTGCGAAGGTTTTGGTAACCTTTGCTCTGGCAATTCACTGCCAAATTGGGTAAGGTATCGCCAAGGCAGGACAGGTATGTACAGGTTCACCATCCGATTGTTCCGATTGTTTTTCGGTCTGTTTCTCTATGCACTGGGTATTGTACTGACCATGCAGGCCCACATTGGGTATGCTCCCTGGGAAGTGTTCCATGCAGGGCTTGCCAAGGTTGCCGGGATGCAGATCGGGACGATCTCCATCTGGGTCGGCTTGGCAATTGCGTTGGCGGCCATGCTCGGCGGTGAGAAGCTGGGGATCGGAACGGTGTGCAACATGGTTGCCGTCGGACTGTTCATCAATGTATTGTTGGACGGTGGGTGGTTCAAGGAACAGGGCAATGCCTATATCGGCATCGCCCAGCTTGTTTTGGGATTGTTTGTCATTTCCCTCGCGTCATATTTTTATATTTCCAGTGGATTCGGTGCCGGGCCACGTGACAGCCTGATGGTGCTGCTTGCACGCAAGACAAGAATTCCAGTGGGTGTCTGTCGTGCAGCTATAGAGGTGAGCGTTACGATTGCTGGTTTTCTGATGGGTGGACTGCTTGGCTGGGGAACCTTGCTTTCTGCGGTTCTGATCGGATTCTGCATCCAGCTCACGTTCCGCCTGCTTCACTTTGATCCGAAGCAGGTGGTTCATGAGGATTTTGCCAAGAGTCTGAAACAGCTGGGACAGGCCTTGCATAGGGAAGGCTAGAGACGAACGGTACTCCCGATCTGTTTTATTTGTTCTAGCAATGCATCCAGATGCTGGTGCGTCACCATGGGATTGAGCAGGGTGAACTTCAGATAGGTTCTTCCTTGGTATACGGTCTGCCCGATTACGATCTGATGGTGATGCAACAATTGTCTGCGTACCGCCTTATTGGTCTCACAGCTGCCCTTCAGGCGGAATACCACACTGGACAACTCAGGCGTGATCGCAAGTTCAAAGGCTGCATTGGCTGCAATCTGGTTGGCAAGATGGGCTGCATTGCCGATGCAGGTGTCGATCATCTCCCCGTATCCGTCCTTCCCCCTGCACTGGAACGCCATCCAGACTTTCAATGCATCAAAACGCCGGGTGGTCTGCAGGCTTTTACCTACCAAATTGGTGTATCCATCCATCTCATCCTCTTCCCGATTCAGGTAATCGGCATGGAGGGTGAAGACATCGAACCAAGCCTTATGCTTGATCAAGAGGGAGCCGCAACTGATTGGAAGCAGGAACATCTTGTGGAAGTCAACGGTAATGGAATCACACAAACCAAGGTTTCCCAAACGGACGCGGTATTGGTCCGACAATTGTACGGCACTTGCATAGGCGGCGTCTGCATGGAGGTACAACTGGTGCTCGTCACAAATTTTGCGCAGTTCCTCGACCGGGTCGATGGATCCGTAATCGGTGGTTCCGATGGTGGCCACCACACAGAAGGGCAACAGGCCGGAGGCTTCGTCCTCCTCGATCATGGCCGAGAGGGCGGTAACGTCCATCCGACAGCGTGCGTCCACTGCAACCTTGCGGACTGCATCGTAGCCGAGTCCGAGCAGGTGAGCACTCTTTTCCATGGAGAAGTGCGAAACCTCTGAGCAATAGAGTCTGAGTTTCTGAAAGGATGCAGGCAGACCGTACTTCTTTACATCATGGTGCAATACCGTGTTGCAGTACCAGTCGCGGGCCAACGTCAAGGCTGATAGATTCGACTGGCTGCCGCCGCTGGTGAAAGTACCATCGGCATCAGGACCCAGATTATAGAGCTCGCACAGCTCTTTGATGACCTGGACTTCCACCTCTGTGGCGATGGGGGATTGATCCCAGCTGTCCATCGATTGGTTGAAGGTGGAGAGGATCAACTCACTGGCCAGCGACTCGATGAGTGCGGGACTGTGCAGGTGCGCCATATAGTTGGTTGACCAGGTTCTGAGAAAATGGGGAAGGATGTCTGTTTTCACCTTGTCCAGCACTGCGTGCCAACCCAAGCCCTGCTCGGGCAAAATTTGGGTTTTGGCAAGAATCTGCTGAAGCTGGTGGACGGAAGCGCCTTGATAGGCGCCACCGTCTTGGATGGAATCGGTAATTGCCTGTACCGTCTGACTGATGACCGTCTGATAGATCTCTTTGGCCGCAGGGTCACAGCTGAGGATATAGGGCAGCTTATCGATGGCTGTTGACATCTGCATCCACCTTGCGGATAGCCTGTTCGGTGATCTCAAGCATTTCGTTGATTTCCTCATCGGTAACGTTGAGTGCACACAGACAGCGCATGACCGAGCCGTACCGTCCGCCTTTCTCCATGATCAGGTGATTGTTGAAGAATTCACGCTGCACCTTGGAAGCGATGATGCCGCTGGGAGGGAGCGATCCGAGTTGATCGGCTTCTGCATGGGGGTCGACGAATTCGACGCCAAGCATCAGACCGCGGCTGCGGATGTCTCCGATGATCGTAACTTCCTGTTTCAATTTCTGCATGCGTTGTTCGATAATGGCGCCTTTTCGTACGACATCGTCAAGGAACTCGCGTTTGCTCACCCGCTTCATGACCACGGTTCCCGCGGCCATGGCCAGCTGGTTGCCGCGGAAGGTGCCGGCATGGGCACCGGGCTGCCATGCATCAAGATCCTTGTGATAGATGACCACGCTCATCGGTTGTGATCCTCCGATTGCTTTGGAGGTAAGGATGACATCGGGGGTGATGTCGGCGTATTCAAAGGCAAAAAACTTGCCCGAGCGGCCGATTCCGCACTGGATTTCATCCACGATCATGGGAATACCCAATTCCTTGGTGACACGACGGACGGTCTGCAGGAACTTGATCGGGGCGGGGACTACGCCGCCTTCTCCTTGGATGGGTTCCAGGATGACTGCAGCAGGCTTGGTAATGCCGCTTTCCGGATCCTTGAGCGTTCGCTCGAAGATGGCGCAAGCTGCGTCGATGCCGGCTTCCCCGCCAAGGCCGAACGGGCAGCGATAGGAATATGGGTAGGGGAAGAAATGTACATCAGGCATCAGGCCGTTGACCTGTGCCTTGGCGTTGAGGTTACCGGTAAGAGCAAGCGCTCCGTGACCCATGCCATGGTAGCCGCCGCTGAAGGCAACGATGGATGAACGACCGGTTGCCGTCTTGCACAGCTTGATGGCTGCGTCGACTGCGTCGGTGCCGCTGGGACTGCAGAATTGCAGCCTGCCGTTGGTTTTCAATTCTTCGGGAAGCAGGGAAAGAAGGGTCTGGACGAAGGTGTCCTTGGTAGGGGTGGTCAGGTCCAAAGTATGGAGTGGAGCCTCGCTTTGCAGGAGGTCGATCATGGCTTGGTTGACTTCAGCGTCGTTGTGACCGAGTGCCAGTGTACCGGCTCCACAGAGGAAGTCAAGGTATTTGTTGCCTTCTACATCGATGAGGTAGGAGCCTTTGGCTTGTTTGATTGCAATGGGAAATTTGCGGGGATAAGTGCGTGCGTTGGATTCAGTTTCATTTTGACGATCGAGGTAGAATTGGTTGGTAGTTTCGTTCATTACCCTTATTCCTTCTATACCATGGTTTTTTTTGTACTAAATGTAAATCTAGCCCTTTTATATAAAGTGTTTCCAACCCTCTCTCAAGAGAGGTGAAGGATGATCTTGCGCTTTGCTTTCAAAGACAACGCGCAAGAACCGATACTACCAACTTATCGTAAGTTTTACTAGTGATAGTTTGGCAAATGGCTGAAAATACCGAAAAACTTCAAGCAGGGCATCAGTTTTACGAATAGGTGAAGAATTATTGGGAAAGGACTGGACAGAATTGCTATCTTGGTGTATTAGTTATCTAGTACAGTAGCTGATTAGGAGGCATACATGGCCAATGATTTGATCGTTGAGCAACCCATCGGACAAAACGACACAGAGATGGTGGTACGTCTGAAAGACCTTGGGTTCTCGTATGGAAACAAACCCTTGTTTTCTTCATTGCAGTTGGAGATTCATCGGGGCAACATCTATGGGTTGCTTGGGAAGAACGGAGCAGGAAAGACCACGTTGCTCAAACTGCTCAGCGGACAGTTGTTCCCGCAAAGCGGTATGGTGACCGTATTGAAAGAAGAACCGAGAAAGCGTACTCCTTCTTTGCTTTCTGAGATTTTCTACCTTCCAGAGGAATTCCCCCTGCCGAAGATGAAGGCAAGTGAGTACCTGTCCATGCGTTCTCCGTTTTATCCGCGATTCAATCATGACCAGTTCATGCGCTATTGCCGGGATTTTGATGTGGATCTGAATCAGCAGCTGAATCAGATGTCCTTGGGACAGAAGAAAAAGATGCTGCTTTCCTTCGGCCTTGCATCGAATACCGCTCTCTTGATCCTGGATGAACCGACCAATGGGCTCGATATTCCTTCCAAACGGCAGTTCAGACAGACGGTGGCTTCGGCAATGACGGAGAACAGGACGTTCGTCATTTCCACCCATCAGGTCCGTGATATGGAGAATTTGATTGATCCGATCATTATTTTGCATGATGGTTCGGTTATTTTCAACGACACGGTCGCTTCGATATCGGATAAGTATGTACTCGAACTCACCACCGTCGAGCCGGATACCCAGAACACTGCCTATGTGGAGAAGGTGCTCGGTGGCTGGATGGTGCTCAGCGAACGGACGGAGGACAAGCAAGGACAGCCGTTGGATTTGGAGACCTTGTTCAATGTGGTGGTCGAACAGTCCAAGGGACAGCAGGGAGGTGTGCGATGAATAGATTTTCTGCGTTGCTCAAACGGGAATTGAAGACAGGACAGAAGGATTTGAGCACGTACGGTCTGGTCATTGTGCTGCTTCTGTTCGGTTTCGAGACGGTACAGAGCTTGATCGCCCGATATACGGGATCTGCGTTCCCGACGGAAGTATACAGTGGGATGTTCCCCAGCTTTCTGCTGCTCGGTGGTTTCATCCTGACCAGTCTCCAGTTTGCCGAGGATATGTTCGGCAAGGATTCCCAGCACGAGTGGTTGATGCTGCCTGCAACGAATCTGGAAAAATTTCTTTCCAAGGCTGTGTTGGTGATGTTTGCCTATCCGATTGCCTTGACCGTACTGTTCTTCCTGACCAGTGTGGTGACTGAGCCGATCGAGCTTTTGGTGTTCGGTAACCCGGTCGCGTTCTTCAACCCCTTCTCCGACGGTGCATTTGGTACGATGCTGGCACAGTACTGGGTCTGGAACTCGGTGTTCCTCTTGGGGGCAACCTATTTCCATAAGGCACATTTCATCAAGACGGTGCTGGCAATCGGTGTGATCATGCTGGGATTGGGGGCCTTGGCTCTGCTTTTTGTACGGATCATTTTCGCCATTCGGTTTGGTTCTTCCATTCCGATGTTCGATATGTTCATGTATTTTGATCCCCAGCATCTTTCCCGTTCCATGACGTCCCTCAGGGTGTTCGGATATCTATCCGAGTTTCTGTACTATGTAGCCTTGCCGGTCTTCTGTCTGGTAACGGCCTACTTCAGGGTTGAGGAGGTCCAAGCCACCGATGCAGTTTAACGCATTGTCCCCAATTTATTTGCAAATCGCAGAGTACATCCATGATTTGATCCTCAGCAGGGTCTGGGAAGACGGGCAGCGCATCCCTTCCGTACGCGATATGGCTATGGAATTGGAAGTGAATCCCAATACGGTGATCAGGACGTATGCGATGCTTCAGGAAGAAGGCACGTTGGAGAACCAGCGGGGTATCGGGTATTTCACTGCAAAGGATGCTCGTTCGTTGGTGCTGAAGATGCGGCGAGAGCATTTCATCAAGAAGGAACTTCCTCTTCTGTTTGCCCGGCTGGAGACGCTTGGTTTGACGTTGGAGGATGTACAACAGTATGCATATGCACGAAACGAGGAGAAACAACATAATGAAGTCGAGTCACAAGAAGAGTAATCGGATGCTGTTGGGGGCGGGGATCTTCCTGGTAGTCTACCTTCTTTTTTCCGTTGTCTTTGGTTCTGTATTAATCAATAGGTTCTCATCTACCATGCAACCGAATCAGAATTTCACACAGGTGACATTCTGGCACAACTGGTAGGAGTCATATACAGTACGTACTTAAGGGAGGGTCGGCGTAAGCCGGCTCTCCTTTCCTTTACTCTACGAAGGTGAGGCAAACCGGTTGCTCGACTTCAAGTGTTTGGATAGCGGCTCCAGCCAGCCCTGTCCTCTGGTCGAGGGCATGGACGGTGACCCGGTCACTGCTGCCGTTGGCTACCAAAAGAAACGATGAGGAAGGGGAGATGGCAAAATTTCGTGGTTCCTGCAGGGTGGGGATGAATCCAGCGACCGTAAGGACTCCTGTTTGTGGTTCCACAGCATATACGACGATGCTGTCATATCCACGATTGGAACAATAGAGGAATCGGTAGTCGTTGCTGAAATGCAGATCGGCAGCGGTATTTTCGCCTGAGAAGGAATCGCTTACGGTGCTGATTCGCTGAACCAATGTCGGGTTGGTGCCCAACCGGTAGATCAGGGTCTCACTGGATAGTTCCGCAACTATATACAGCAGTTGTTCATCAGGGGAAAGTACCATGTGTCGGGGGCCGGTTGCCGGCGGTGTTTTGATCAATTGCCTGGTTTGCAGGCTTTTGTCGTACCACACGATGGTGTCGAGTCCGAGATCGGCGACAAACAATGAGGAGCCGTCTTTCATCCAGAGACTGCTATGGATATGGCTGCCTTGCTGTCGTACAGGATTTTCGCCTGTCCCGCTGAATGACTCGCTGTAGTGCAGCCCGAAGGATCTTCCCAACCCCAATTGGGTGAAAACGCCGTTCGCATAGTTTGCGACTGCAAGTCGTTCCTTGGATGGATCGAGACTCAGATGACAAGGACTTCCCCCCAAGGAGGGGAGGGTGAAGAGGAAACGAGGTGGAGCATCCTCAGTAAGCTGATAGGCATAGATATGTCCATCTTGCTCGGTTTCACAGACTGAATACAGTATGTGTTGTTTTTGGTCGACACATTGGAAGGTCGGCATTTCAATTCCGTTGATTCCCGTCAGGTAGGTCAGTCTTCCCGACGCTTCATCAAACTCATATACCCGTATTCCTTCCTGCTCTTTTGAAACCCTGCTGCCTATCACTAATTTGCGCATGCAGCTATGGTAATACCATGTGCATCGAATTACAAGAAAATCATTTCAGAAGTGAAAAATACGCGCGCGGTAGGATGAAATGCACGCAAAAAAAGGAGAAGAATAAAGGAGTCCCACGGAACTCT